>CAZAGO010000009.1:0-15628 GCA_964485045.1 Candidatus Woesearchaeota archaeon
ATGAAGATGTTTCTAAAGAAAAAGAAACGGTTAAAAAAGAAAAGGTTCAAAAAAAAATAATTAAAAAAGAAGATGATAGAAAAGTTAAAGAAAAAGGTGTGTTTACGAAAATTATAGATAGTTTGGCAGACTAATTTTATAATGAGATTTTCAAAATTATTTATTAAGAGCTTCTTAATAGCTTTTGTATTTTTAATCGTTCTAAATGTTATCTTGCTTGCAACTGGAAATTATTCCGAATATATAGGTTATTTGACTGGTGTTTTCTTTTTGTTTTTGACATTCTTGATATTTAGAAAAAGGAAAGAAAAAACTCTAAAGTTTATTGCATATTTTATTCCAATAGCAATAATTCTTGTATTTTTGTATGTGAATTTTTTACCTTTTGGATATAATAAGACTTACACCATAAATATAGATGAAAATGGAACAATTCATAGTCCTTCTTCGCACCTCTGGTTACAAGACAAAAATGGAACTAAGTTAACTAGCATTAGTGAAGATTATGAATTTGAAAATATAACTATTGTTTTAACCTCAAAAATTAGGTTTAAAGATGCGGACGCAATAGTTGAAGTTTACTCTTTTAATTCAATTAAAGAGGAATCCTCTTTTTTTGTTATAGGTAAAGAAATAATGAATGGAAAAGAATTTAAAAAAGACATCGAATTCAATCCTAATCTTCGCCTTATAAATTTAAAGATTTATCAAAAAACTAAACTCACCATGACAGGATATATTGGTCCTGAATCAATACAATCATTAAAATGAAAATCTCAAAGACGTTTGTAAAAATATTCCTTTCAATTTTAATGTTCGTAATACTAGTAAATATAATTACTCCCTTTTTTGGAGTTTGGAATGTTTTTTATTTAATCGCTTTAGGAGTTTTGTGTTTGTTTCTTTTATTTTTAGTTTTTAGAAAAAAGGAAGATGGGCTATTCAAAGTAGTAAAAATAATGGTTTTAATAATTCCTGTTTTATTGATAGGATATATCGTATATTCAAACTTCATTGCTTCGCATGAATTCAGTTATTTTTATGACATAGGCTCAGAAAAGGATGCGAAGAAACCATATTTAACTCCAGTTGAAAGAACCTCTGAAGCAGATCTAAATGCAAGTTTAAGGAATATAACTTCAAATTTGATTTATTTTGATGTTCCAATCCCAAAAGGAAGCGATTATTTAATAATTCAAACAAAAGTACAAAATCCTGCGAACCCAATCATATATATAGGAGCAAAGAACAAAGAAGAGTGGAGCTATTTTTACAAGAAAACCTATAATCCGCTTTTAGAACAGACTAATATTCAAAAAATAACAACTCTTTCAGACATTCCAGAAGGGAGCACAATTGCAACTGACAAAAATCTCCCCCCAATGGTAAAGGAACAAGATTTTGAAATTAAAGAATTAACAATAGAAAATAATTTAAGAGGAGAACATACCTTCTATATATATCTCAAAGATTCTCTTAACCTTTATGCTGAAAAAAAGGACATCAATTGGTATAATGGTTCTGACGAAATAAATATAACGCTTTACGATTTGAATGAAAAAATTTTAGGACAAACGATAATTGAGGATGATGGAATATTAGATAATTCAAATAATATAAGTAAAGAAATAATTGGAAATCTAAAGGTTGAAAATATTGCAGAAGGAGTTTACAAATTAGAGTTTAAGGGAGGAGCAGACACAATCATAACAAAAATAAACTTAAACACTGACAAGATCGTAACAAATAAAATCTTCAGTGCCGATTCCAAAAACTATGCTTCCAATGAAGATAAGGAAGTTTATTTATACACACAAACAGAAAAAGAGAATTTAATAAGTTTTCAAACTCTTCACGCATCTTATTTCCAAAATATTTCAATAAATAATAAAACCTTTGAATTAAATGAAAGAGCTATTTGGATTTCTAAAAATTTAAATCAAGGAGAAAATTATATTCAAATTCCAAAAAGCGATGTTGTAATCCTATCAAACAATTATCTAACCTTTTCAAAAGAAAATTATTTTGAACCATTCAAATATTATATAATAGATATTCCTACAAAGCAGAAAGATTTTGTAGGAATTGATTACATTTTAACAGATTATATCCTTTCAAAAAACGAAGGGAATTGGACTATTCTATCAGCAAATTTTGATTTAAAAGACACCTATATAAAAGACGGCAAATTAAATTTAATATTTAGCATACCCCATTTAGCAGAAAATCAAAACGAAACAAATAAAATGTATGTTGCAATTGATTGGATAGACATAAAAGTGTATAAAGATGGAATTTTCAAAAATTGAGATTAAAGGAAAAAGTGCGGATGTAATAAATTATTTATTTCAAAGTTTGCTTGTAACTTATCTTGTTCTCCTTCTTGTTGAACAAGTATGGACTGGTTTTGTAAGCACTTACTTAAACTTAAACTATCTCCTTATGGGGGTTATAATTACAGGAATTTTAGATGTCTTCTCTGAACACAATCCTGTAAAAAAAGAAAATCCTACAAAAAAAGATTATATTTTTATTTTTCTTCTTGGAATTGCAGGTTTTGCCATAATAAAATTCAAGACAATAGAATTAGGGTGGCTTTCTTGGGTAATTTCGGTTATAGCCGGAATGCTTATAATACTACTTTCAATGTTAATTTTAGAAGAAGACGAAGATTGAATATGAAAATTAATAAATTAAAAAGTAAAGCTTATGTATTTGCAGGCATAGTTCTTGCAATGACTATTCTTTCTTTAGGAATAGGCTTTTTTAGTTCTCTTGAATATTTAGAGAGTTTCAGAATAGTCTTTGGAAGCGTTTATGTTCTGTTTCTTCCTGGGTTCATAATAAGCTATATCTTCTTTTCAAAGACTAAGAAATTTGACAGTAAAACAAATGAAGAAGAGGGGGATTCGATTGACTGGATAGAAAGAATTGCTCTGAGTTTTGCTCTAAGCATTGCAATAGTCCCTCTTGCCGTGTTTTATTTAAATCTTATAAGAATTAAAATCAATCTTCTTAATAGCACACTAACAATTCTTGGAATAATTATAATTTCATTAGGAATTCTATATTGGAGAAATCAACACAAATAAGAATATATCTTATTTCCTTCTTGTGAATAAATTAATTCAAAACAACCTGTCTGATTAAACTGATTAAGGTTATCTCTTTGCCTTTTTCCTATGAAAATATAAAGTGGTTTTTCATAAATATTTAAAAATTCTTTTACATCTTTTAGTTCTGAAGTTATCCAAAAGATTTCCCATTCATATTTTGAATGATTATTATAATCAAATAATCCTGGAGCAATTGTCTTTCTTTCACTATACCCTATTATCCAAGGAGAATAATGAGAAGTTGTAGACATGACAAAGGCATTTTCTTCTGTATTTTTTAAATAGGAGATAGTTTCCATCTCATTTTCATCAATTAAAGGAGAAGAAGAGATTGATTCTTTAATTGCAAATACCCCCATTGAAAGAAATAAAATGCTTATGAGCAAAATTGTTATTTTATTTTTATTTTCAGTAATAAGAAAAAAACCATATCCTGCAAAAATAATTAAAATAATATCCAACATTATTATGAACCTATTAAAAAAGAAAAACTGAAAGATTACTATTGATAAATTCAATATAGCCCATATTTCTAAAATTCCTAATCTTTTTCTAAGGCAGAATATTAAACCCATTATTGAAAATAGAAAATAAGGAAGTATAGAATACTGATAAGTTGTAAAATTAATAAATGTTCCTGGGGATTGTCCTGTATCTACAAATCCTTTTACAACCCATGGAAGAATAGAAGTTATAGCTGGAAAAAAATCTTTTATATAAAAGAGAAGAGCTAAAACAATTATTATTATTCCTGAAAGAATGTTATTTACTAACAATTTTCTATCATATTTTTTATACTTATAAGGAGAAATAAAGGCATAAAAAAAGTAAGATAGTCCAAAAATGTAAAAAGTTGGACGATGAATTATTCCCGTCAAGGCACCAAAAATAATGAAGAGCCATTTGAAAAAAGAATTGCCTTCTTTTTCATATCTCTTAAGAAAATAAAAAGAAAAAAGTAGTGTTGAAATTCCTATGACATTTTTATAATAAAGAAACCAGAAATTTTTAAATTGAATAAGTGAAAGTGCATAAATAAATAATGAAAATAATGCTGTTTTTTCATTAAAATATTCTTTAGAAACTAAATAAATTGCCCATCCTAAAAGCACGCAGAAGAAAATGAAGAGATACTTTAAAATAAAATCGCTAGAAAAAAATAATTTAAAAGCTTCCATGAGATAGAGAAATCCCGGCTCCATTCCTCCATTTAAAATCCATCTATCTTTATTCTCTAATCCGTGTTCTATTCCATATTTGTATATTCCAGGATCATAACCTAAGGGAATAGAAGTAAAGAAATAAGGAATTATTCTTATAATAAAAATTAAAAGTAAACCTGCAAAAAGTAAAGAATAATGCAACTTTTTATTTATCTTTCTTGAGTATGTTTCGCCCTTTAAAGAAAGTGCTCCAATTATTCCAATAATCATTGCAAGAATATTAAACTGAAGAGCGTATTTTGAAAAGAATCCCAAAGCGATTATAAAAACAATAAGGGTATAAACTGCAAGGAGTTGGTAAAAACTGTCTTGAAGTATTGATTTAATTTTTTGTATCATTTTTTAATTTTGAACTCTTCTCTCCATTGAATTTTTCTCCCTTAATTCTTTGGAATATCCTTTGGCAAGGGCAGAACTCAAAACTTCAACTCCGTATTGCTTAGCCAAATTTAAAGCAGGGATAAAATCTGCATCTCCTGAGATTAAAATAATCTTCTTAGTTTTTTTGTTTATAGCATAATCTATTAAATCTACTGCAAGCATAACATCTATCCCTTTTTCCTTTTTCTTTACATTATTTATTGCTCCCAATAGATTTTCCTCAACAAGAGGCTTGCAAAGATTACATAACTCCATAGACTCTATTAATTCCTGCTTAGCTTTTATCAACTCTTTATTTGAATGTACTTGTAATTTTCTTGTAAAAACTTTAAATTTTGAAAGAATCTTAAGAGAATCTATAAATTTTAAATGAGAGTAATATAAATTACTCCCATCCTTTATGGTAGGCATAGAATTATAATATCTTACCTCTTGAACAGAAAATTTAAAGTGATTGGTTATCAGTTTAACGAATTTATTAAAGTCTAAGTTTGAAGGTTTTATTTTCATCTCTTTTAAATTATGATAAAGATTATTTCCATCTATGAAAAGAACTGCATTTTCCATTATTTAGGATAAACTAAGAAATATATAAAATTATCAATTAGAATTTTTTAGGGAATATGAAGCCCGGCATTGCTCCGAAGAACCATACCGGGGACTTAATAACAAATACAGTCCTTTAGGATATTTAAGTGTTTTGCTTAGCATCCTTAACATTTCTCATTAAATAATAAGAAAATATAGGCCCTAGTGTAAACATAACAATCATTTGCACAATTCTTCCTAAAATTGCTACACTTAAAGATTGCGCAGGAGTTATTCCTATTATCATTGCAGAAAAAACCGCGACAGCTTCTGAAACTCCGAGGTTTCCAGGAGTTAGCTGAATAAGAATTACAATGCTTCCAATAGACACTAAAAATAATGCCTGAATAAAACTAAGATTAATCCCAAAAATATGATAAGAAATAATCGTACTCACTGAACTAACCAATAAACAAGCAGTAGCCACAAGCACACAAACAAGAACAACTCTTCTATTTTTTCTTATTATATTCCACCCATTTATAACATTAACAAATCTGTTAAGCCATTTGTTTTTTCTTTCTTTAAATTTCGGAGAGAAAATTATAATTGAAAACAGAGGCAAGAATAATCCTAAAAATATTAAGAGAACTACCCAATTAAAAACCCCATAAATCTGGTGAATAAAATAAAGAGAAATTAAACCAAATAAACTTCCAATAAAAAAAGTTATAACATACATCCCAGCAAGTGTTGATAAAAAGTTTGTATAAGTAAAATTGTGTTTTTTCTTGAGATAAACGGCACGCACACCCATGCCTCCGTGAACAGGAGTTATGATATTGTAAAAGCCCGTAACTATTGAGAGCATGTAGACTTCTAGATTTTTCAGCTTAACACCCAAAGGCATAAGCAATTCTCGAGTCTGGATGCTAGTAAAAAAGTAATTTAATAGAAAAAGTGCAATTAATGGAACGAGCCATAAAGGATTAATTAGAGATATTTGCTTGAAGTCAGATGCATGATTATAAACATAATTAATGAATAGAGCGAGAATTATTGCTAAGAGAGTGAAAGAGATGATGGGTTTAGTGGGGAGTTTCATTTTTAATATTTGATTTTTTGAATGTTTCATTACATTAGTTTTCTTACCTTAATTGATAAAAAAGCCGCATGTCTTTTGTCTATTTTTGATAAAATATTTGGAAAAGGATAATAGCCAGACCCAATTATTTTTTCAACCTTAAATCCATTTTCCTTAAAAATCTCAATTAAACCTTGATAAGCAAACACCCGCTGATGTTGCCAACCCTCGGGCCTATTCATCCCCCTATGAACATTAAAAGAAAGAGGATTTCCTAAAGAAAACTTTTTTTGACTAATATTTGTCAATGAAAAAGGTTGCCATCCAAAAACAAGAGAAAAGATATTATGCCAACTTGCCAAATTCTCCGTTGATATTATAGCATAACCTCCCGTTTTAAGAACCCTCTTAATCTCCCCTATAAAATTATCTGTATTACTTAAGTGCTCTATTACCTGATCCGAATGAATCACGTCAAAAAAGTTATCTTTAAAGGGGATTTTTTTGTTTAAATCGCAATTTTTAGAGATAATTCCATTTTTTCTGGCTTTGCTTAAGGCGGTTTCATTTACCTCTACACCATACAAATTCTTTGTTCTTAACTTAAGACCAAGTTCCAATGTCCAAGATCCATCATCACATCCGAGATCTAATAATCTTGAACATTCATTTACAGTTATCAAATTCAATATAGACTTTTTCCTGTCAAATACTGCTTTGGTTCTTAAATTGTTTAATATTTTCATTTTACCTCAAATAGATATTTTCCCTCCTCTTTAATTTCTAAACCCAACTTACTAAAATAGGGAAAGTAATCCTCTCTCAGCGTGTATATGTCATAATTTTTTAAATTGTCCTCATTAAAAAAATAAACTGAATAACCATCATTAATTAAACTTGTTACTGTATCAAAAGTTTTTTCAATTCTTTGCTCTTTTGGAAAAGTGGCATAAACTGCAGTCATGCGAGTTGGAAAGATATATTTATCATAATAATTACAGAATATGATTGAATTTGGGGGTAAATTTGAGACAGAATCAATTAGGCTCTTTGTTTGAGATTCGATGTTAAGATTATTTGAAATTTGACTTGTAGAAACGGAGAGGTTAAATAGAAAAAAATAGAGAAAAAAAATGGCAAGAACAAACATTGCTATCTTCTTGTCAAAGAATTTTTGATAATAAGAAATAGAATAAGCGGAAAGCAGAATCAATACAAAATAAAGAGGAAGTAAATATCGTGTGTACATAGAAGCCATTAAAAAATGCTCACTATAACCCGACCACTCTACACCCATGTATAAAAATATCATCAAAAGAAACGTAATCATGCTGATAAACAAAAATTTTATTTGTAAAGTCTTCTTCCTATGAATTATCGGAAAAATTGACAGAAGAGAGAGTATTCCCAATCCAGCAAAACCTCCAAAAATATATGTCTTAAAAACATTATGAAAGACCTCGAAATCAAAAAAAGGCTTTTCAATATTTTGATCTATTTGGATATTGTTTGGTGAAAGAAGATCAAGCGTTGAATATTCTCCAATTGGGCCGAAAATAGTGTGATAAGTATTATAATGAAAAAACGCTAATGAAAAACCAAGAAGAAATAATAAAAAACCAGGTAAAATTAAATTTTTAAGTTTTTTATGTTTATTGAAGAAAAAGACAATAATAAAAGGGATTAAGAAGAAAAGATAAGAATAACGTATAAAAGAAGCCATAAAGAGAAAAAAAGTGGATAAAATAAGTAGCTTTTGATTATGTTCGTTTTGATATTTTAAAAAATAAAATAAACTAACGACAAAAAAAGAAAAAGCAGGAATATCATTTATGAATAAGGTTGACCAATAAATAAGAGAACTTAGTGCACCCAAAAGAATAACGGAAATAAAAGCGGTTTTTTTTCCAAACAGTAATGAAGAACTTTTATAAGAAAAAATTAAAATTAATAAGAAAAAAATCATTGAACTAAAAAATTTCATATTCCTGTCTAGTATATCTAAAGAGCCCAATAAAAAAATGTACCCAACATGGGTGGCAGGCAAGTTCCAACCCTCCTCAGATAAAAAAGTTGCCCTAAGTCCAAATATCCTTTCATACCTTGTATTGAACTGATTTTCAAATCCAAAATTTCCAGAAACAACAAGATTCTCTGAAAAAAAAGTATTCTGTAAGGTGTCTATTAAAGGGTATCTTACACTATAAAATCTAAAAGAAAAATAAGAGACGAATAAAAGTAAAAAAAATACACAGATGCAAAAAACTAATTTTTTTTTGTCCATCTTTAATATCCCCCCCAGATTTTTAACCAAACTCCCTTAAGTATCCCCAATGAGAAAGCAATTGCAGTAATGGGTAAAAGATAGACTAAAATAAAAAAATCTCTTAATTTCTCAGATAGTTTTATAGAAATTAAAATTAAGCCAAAAATTAATGCAATCAAAACATAAATCAGAATTAATGGTTTAATGATAGTTAGCAAGATTAACACGATTATCCCAATTAACAAGGAATTTATATATGGAAAATATTTTTTTCCAGGTTTAAAGTAATAATCAACAAATTTTGGACCCCTGTCAAAAGTATGTTTAATGTGAGTTAGCAAAGAATCTCTTGATTCATAAACTACTTTTGGAGCCGGATGTTTAAGAATTTTTTTTTTCTGGACCAAATTCCAAAATAATTTGGTATCATCTGAAACATTTTTTCCTTTGTTTTTAAGTTGAGAGGATAAAAATAAATTTTTCTCACAAAATAAAACCCCAGTTCCTTTTGGAATATTATCAAAATTTTCTTTATCTATATAAATTTCTTTATAATCTTGTCCATAGCCCCCATGATTATAAATCGGTTTTCTTGTTAGTTCCATAAATTTATCAAAAACACTCTTTTTTGAAAGGAGAACATTTCCTATTGTGGGCTGATAATTTATTTCTTTAAATTTTTTCAAGATATCTCTCTCCGGAATACATCTTGAATCGATAAAAAATAAATTTTTATAATAAGCCTTTTTTGCCCCCACTTCCCTTGTTATTGCTCTTCCTTTATTTTCTTGATTTATTAATCTGATTTTTACTTGTTTATTTTTCCCAATTATCTTTTCTACATTTTCTTTAGTTCTATCTCTACTGCCGTCATTAACAACAAGTATTTCATAATCTTTTTTTGGATAATCCTGATTGATTAATGCCTTTAAACATGTCCTAATTGACTTTTCTTCATTATAAACGGGAACAATTATAGAGATTTTCATTTTCCATTAATCTTTTTTTTTGCAACTACTAAATATCCTTCTGACAAATCAAGATTATTAAATAATGTACTTATTTTTATTGGCAAGTAAGTGTATATTTATTTGATATCATCCCTATAATAAAATTTGCACTCTTGTTTAATCCGCTTCTTTTAGTTAAGTCCTCTTTACTCTTTTTATTTTCATTCTCTAATTTTTTCTTTGCAGATTTATCTCTAAATATTTTGAGAAAGTTTAGCCAAGGAAATCCATAGGAAAGAAATTCAAGTATCTCAAAATTACTTCTATTACAGAGTTTAATTAATTCTGATTTTTCATATCTCCTCACATGACCTGCATAAATATCATTAGACCCCCATAAGCATTTACGGGAAGGAACTGATAAAAAAAGAACTCCTTCTCCTTTCAAAAAATCTTTAATTTTTTCTATAGCTTTGGAATCGTTTTGAATGTGTTCTAAAACTTCAAATAAAATGACAAAATCATATTTTTTATCTGAGTCAAATTTAAGAAAATCTTTTTTTTTGAATTTTAAATTGGGGACTTTTTCTCCTTTTAGATTGCTCCTAATTTCTTTATCAGCATATTCAGAAAAATCCAGCATCAATCCAGAATATCCTTTTTTTGCTAAAGTTATCCCAATGTCTCCAGATCCACAACCGATTTCAAGAAAAGAACTTTTTTTTGGAACATATTTTTTAATTAGATTTAAAGCAATTTCCTTACGAATAATATATCTCGGATAAAAAATCTTTTTCATCTTATTACCTCTAAAATTTTGTCAGCTAATGCTCTTGGATTCTCTAATTCCACAAATTTTAATTGGTTACTTTCTTTAAACAATTCCTTATTCGCAAGATTATCTCCTACAAGGGTTGTTTTTCCGCAAGCCAGAAACTGATACGTCTTTCCCGCTATGACTCTTTTTGCTTTATTTATCTTTGAAAAATGTCCCCCAAGACAGACATCTGCTTTGTTTATTTCTATTGGAAGTTTATCATAAGAAACGAGATCTATTATTTCTACATTTTTTAGTTTTAGCTCATTAAGAAGTTTAGAGTATTTTTTTCTTATTGGGCCTACCAATCTAAAAATAATACCTTTATCTTCTAATAATTTGGCAGATTTTAAGATTATATCTGCTCCTTGCAGAGGATTGGCATAACCATACCAAAAAACAATTTTTTCTTTTCTATCTTTTTTAATTTTAATTGGTTTAAACATTTCTTTATTACAACCAAGATAAAGATAATCTATATTTTTTGCATTGAACTCTTTTTCAAAATATTCTTTGTGGCTTTTAGTATCTACCAAAACTATTTTGGACATCGAACATAATTTTTCATCATACCATTTGAATGTTTTTCCAAATATTGAATTTGGCTTGAATTTTTTCCTATCAAAGCATAAAGTGTCATAAACAGAAATAAATGCATCAAAAATAATTGGCTTCTTCGTAACCATTTTGACAAAAGGCAAAATTTCTTGGCCTCTAAAAGCAACAAAGATTAAATCGTAATCCTTATCATATTTTTTTGTGCAATACAATGCTTTGAAATATTTTAATTTGGAATTGTCAACCAAGACGGACTTGAAATTTATTTTGTTCTCTTTAAATAATTCCAGTAAGGTTTCTGTTCTGGTGTAATTGGGTTTATATGTAGAGATGTAGAGAATCTTTAGTTTAGAAGGGTTACCCAAAGAAAGCAGTATTTTTTTCATTTTTTCTCCTTTTCTAAAATAAAAATATATGATGGGATAAGATTATTTAACTTTTTTATCAAGGCAGAAGGTAGTATTTTTATTATTATTAATAAAATTGTTTTTTTTTGAAAATTTTCTTCTGGATGTTTTATTATTTCAAAAGTTAATTCTATTGGTTTAAATCCTGAGCTTTTTATTAGGTTATGGTACTCTTTATGGGATTTTGGTGAAATGTCAAACTTCTCTCCTTTTTTTAAAATTTTTAAATACAAATTTGACAATTTCTGCGGAAGATAGGATAAAAAGAATAAATTGTAATGGGGTTCTTTTGGAAACCATTTATTTGGAGCAGATAAATAACAAATTCCTCCTTTCTTTAACACTCTATAAACTTCTTTAAGGTGTTTTTTTGGATTTTCTATATGTTCTATTACAAAGTTTGAAATAACAATATCAAAAGAGTTTTTTTTGAAAGGTAATGTTTCATTTTTTACTATTTGAAATTTAAAACTTTTTTTAGAAACTCTTTCGTCTCTAACATCCACCCCATACATTTTTTTTGCTTTTTTTCCTAAATAAGTAGTTATAATTCCGGATCCGCATCCAATATCTAAAATTGAACATTTTTGTATTTGTTTGAATTTAGTTAGTATGCCCTTTATTTTTTTTGCTTTTTCTATTCTTTTATCATATTCAAAAGAAGCATAAGATTTTCTCAACATTTCCAAGCCTCCAATAAATAATATCCCTCATTTCCTTGCGTTTTAATTGAATCTTTTTTTGCTATTTTTTTTATTAGCTTATAAATTATTTTTTTTGGGAGGATTTTTTCTAAACTTTTTAAAATTAAGTAAAATCTAAGATAATTTTTTGCATTCAAATCCATTATTTTATATCTTAAACCTGTTTTTTCAATAAAAAATTTTAATTCTTCTTTTGGATACCCTCTGCATTTTTTATGATCCCATCTTTTACTTACCCACCCAGTAAGAAATTTTGGAAAAACCTTTATTTGTTTTGAAGGAGTTGTTATAAATACCCTCCCTTTTTTTTTAAGAAGTTTTCTAATTTTTTTAAAAAATTCTTTTTCTTTTTCCTTAGGAATATGTTCTAAAACATCAAAAGAAAAAATATAATCAAATTTTTGTTGCTTAAAATCGTAATTGAAAAAATCTTCTTTTAAATAAATTAGACTATAAAATATTCTTTTAGCATCCGGATCTATAAGAAATTTGTTTTTAGAATTTAAGTTAGAAAGAGTAAATCCGTCGTATCCCCCAATGTCTAAAATGCTTTCATTTTCTTTTATTTTTGAAAATAAATTTAAATTCTTTAAAACTTCATATCGATAAATTGTTCCAAGTCTCATCTCAAAATCTCCGAATATTTTTTAGCAATTATTTCCCAATCAAACTTATTTCTTAATTCAGTTCGGGAGTTCTTTGATTTATTAATTCTTATTGATTTAATTATCTTATCAGAAAGGTCCTTGACATTTTTCTCTTTTATCAAAAAACCATTCTTTCCATTTTGGATGATGTCCGAAATTCCCCCCACATCAGAACCAATTAACCAGCAACCAGATAATCCTGATTCAACGAAAGTTAATCCAAAACCTTCAGTATCTCCTCCTCTAGCAATAATTGAAGGCCCAATAAATATGTCTGCAGTTGCACAATATTTTGGAATTTCTTTGTTTTGAATTGCTCCAGTGAAAATAATATTTTTTTCTAATCTCAAATTTTTTGTTTGTTGTTTTAATTCTTGTTCCAATGGACCTGTCCCAACTATCATTAATTTTGTTTTTGGAAATTCCCGAATTACTTTAGGCATTGCATCCAATAAGTATTTAACTCCTTTTTTTTCAGCTAATCTTCCAACAAATAATAAAAAAGGTCCACCAATTTGATATTTTTTCTTTATGAATAAATCCCTTTTATTTGGATTAAATAATTTTGAATCTACACCCATAGGAATAATTTCTATTTTTAAATTAGGATTTATCTTCTTGAAAATTTCATTTTTAATTGCATTGCTTACCACCGAAATTGATTTTGCTTTCTTCAATGTTCTTTTTTTTAGGAAGGTAAAAAACTTTCCTTGCAAACCAAAAATATCCCCACCATGTGTAGTGACTAAATAAGGTTTATTCATTAAAGAAGCAATTAATCCCTGAGGAATTATCCAATGAGCATGAATTATATCTGGATTAATTTCTTTAATTGCTTTTTTTAAAGCAATATATTCTCCCAGCATAAAAAAAGGAACCTGAAAATAAAACAAAGGATTCTTTTTTAGCATTGGGAGAATTCCTCCACTTCCAGCCAATTTTTCATATTTTTTTATAAAATAATGGAAACGATAAACTTTCATTCCTTCCATAAATTCAAAATCTTTTGCTCCAGGAAAACTTGGTGCAAGAACAGAAATATCAAACTCTTTCGTGAGTCTTTTACTCAATTCATAAACAAAAGGGGGCAAAGTGTCATTCTTCCATCTTGGGAATGTCGATGCAAAAACCAAGAGTTTTTTCTTCATCATACCCCATCAAGCTCTTTTCTTTTTAAGTTTAATTTTTGAGATGAGGGTGAAGGAGGAGATTTTTGAAGATTGTCCTTGTATGTGCTGTCTAGGGAGATTGCTGTATTGAATATTGTATTCCCTTCAAAGAATTTGTTTATTAATGCAACATCCTTTGGAAGGCATTTTCCTCCAATGCCTTCTTTTCTTGCTTCTTTCATGTCTATATTCCATTTTGTGTTCATTATTTTTCTAAGCTCACTGAAATCTATATTCTTTTTGTCACAGAGAATTTTGATTTCTTCTGCGATTGCAATTTCTATGAATCTATAAGCGTTCTCCATAGGTTTTGTAAGTTCTGCAATTTCTGGAGTTGTTTTGTGAATTAGATTAGCTGACATGAACTCTTTGTAAAACTCAATTGCTCTGTTTACTGCTTTTTCTTCTCCTCCAATTGCTCTGTCCAAATTAAACACGTGATGCTCTGCATCATTTGGATTAAATCTGTGAGGAAACAAAACCAAATCAAACTCTTTTTTATTTAGTTCTTTCCAGGCGATTATTTCTTTGTATGCTCCGGGCATTACTGTGGACTCTATCACAACAAGGGGGTTGTTTGAAAAATCTATTTTATTTAGAACATCAAAAACTTGTTTGGTTAAATAAACAGCAATTATGTACACTTCACTCTTAGGAATTTCTTCTCCAACTTTGTAATTTTCTTTTGAAAGATTTTTGAGCAACTCTTCATTAATGTCTACTCCAAAAATATCTTCTCTTTTTTTGTTCAATTCCTTAAAAGTTTCTATTCCAACTTCGCCAAGTCCAATGACAGAAATCATTTTTTACCATTCATCTCTTGCTTCTTTAATTTGTATATTATTTCCTCTTGGTTTCTTTTTATAGATTTAAGCATATCTGCAAGAAGTGCTAAAATTCCAAGAGATACTCCAAATATTACTAAAAAAACAGAAGCACTGAAAAGTGTTTGAACAGGAGAGGTAGAATTTGTAAAAAACCAATAAAAAAATGAAAACAATCCACCTAAAACACCAGCTAAAAAGATTATCATTGCTGGAAAACCAAAAAAAGTCAAAGGTTGTGAATCTCTTGTTACTTTTGCAATTATACCCAAGGACTTAAATCCATATTTTCTTAGTTGCCCAGAGATATGGCTCTTCCTGTCTTTAAAATAATGAACTTCTAAAGGAATTTCTTTTATATTTATTCCTTTTTCAACCAAGTCAATGAAAACTTCTTGAGTGTATGTAAATTTCCCATTAAGATTTAGCCTCAATAATGCCTCTTTAGAATAGGCTCTAAATCCGCACTGGGTATCTGTAAAATTTTGCCCGGTTATTTTATTAACTAATTTAGTAAATCTTCTATTCCCCCATTTCTTTATTCGAGGCATATTTTTAGTCAATTCTGGATTGAGAAATCTTGAACATGTAACCATATCTGCTTCTTCATTTAAGATTGGCTGAATAAGTTTTGAAATATCTTTTGGATTAAACTGCCCATCCCCATCAATATTTACAGTTATATCCGCACCATTTTCCAGGGCAGAATCCATACCATGTTTGAAAGCTGTACCCAAACCTAAATTCTTTTTGTGCTTTATTATTCTTTTAACTCCAAACTTTTTTGCAATTTCCACAGTTTTATCCGTGGAACCGTCATCAACTATTTGAACTTCTATATTATCAATTCCTTCAATAGTTTTTGGAAGCTCTTTTAGAACCAAAGGGAGGGTTTTTTCCTCATTATAACAAGGAATATTAATAACTAATTTCATTCAAAAATCAACAACCCTA
>CAZAGO010000009.1:15728-28372 GCA_964485045.1 Candidatus Woesearchaeota archaeon
TCTTTTTTTATTTTTCATCTTGTTTTTTATTCTTCTAGTATTTCCCTAGTTTTATTTAAAAATTTTATTGTTTTTTCGAGTAAATCTTCTGCTTCTTTTTTATTAAATTCTTCACTTAGCCCATATGAAGCAGTTTCTCTTTTTTCTTTGGCATATGCAAAATAACTTACTTCTTCTTTTTCTAGAGAAGACTTTGAAACTAAATCTATCTCTTCTTTAGTTAATACTCTTTGCTGAATATAATATAGCTTGATTAAAGCGCATAGCGTTGCTAGATGATTTTTAGAAGAAAATCCTTTCTTTGTAATTAAAGCTAAAGCAGAGTGATAAATAGTATAATAACAACCCACAATTATCCAATCATAAAACCTTTTATTTGCTTCTAAAAAATTTATAAATTTAAGATTGTACTCTGCTTTGTTTAAATGTGAAATTGGGAGGAACTTATTTTCTTTTTCAAATTTTATTATTTCTTTTTTTAAATAAAATTCAAAGCTATTCTCAACTTCTTCACTATCTTCTAGCCAAATTTCCCAGTCAAATTTCTTTTTTAAGCTCATGATAAAAATATTCTCCTCCAACAAGCGGATAGCCTGTACTAAAAATGTGTGCAAGAGATTTATTCCTTAAATCTAATTCTTTAAAATTCATAAATAAAATATTTAATTTGACTCCATAATTTTTGGATATTTCTTCAATCTCCTTTTTTTTAGTAGTTGTCTCAAAAAATAATAAATCAATATCACTTTTGCTAGTATAATTTCCTTTAGCGTATGAGCCAAATAATACAGCAATTTTTGGTTTTAATGTAAAAATACTTTCCAAAATGCTTTTTTTAACATTAAAAGGCATCTTTTCAAAATTTATAGAATTAATTAATTCCAACAAAGAGACTAAAATCTTGCTAGAATAATTTGGGGAATAATAGGTGTTTGAATTGTTTTTCTCTTTAGTTATAATTTTTCCTTGAGTAAGGGCATTCAAATTTTTAAGAAGATTATTTTTGCTCTTTATTCCTGTTTTTTGATAAATCTCGCTGAAATATGCCCTTCTTTCCTTCAAAACCTGAATTATTTTGATGGAGTTTTTGTTTATATTATCATAGTCCATTTTTAATACTAAATAGTATCTATTTAATACTATTTAAATATTTTGTTTAAAATAGTCTAGAAATTTCATTGTTTTTCTATGAGAAGCTTAATTGCTGAAACAAATGTTCTTGCATTCTTTATAGATTGCTCTGCAAAAGGAAGATTTGCATTAGCATTTACATTATAAGTGAATCTTCCTCTGTTTTTCCTTTCAAGGAAAAAAATGTTCAAAAGCGCTTCAGCTTTTTCAGATTCTAAATCATAAATTTCGTTTAGTTGTTTGCTTAATTTTTTAGAATCCACAAGTTTTTTGAAGCCTTCATAGGTTTTTCTGTGCTCTTCAGGAGAATCTGCTTTTATTCCTTGTGAAAGAAGATAAGCTTTTGCTGAATAAAAAATGGAATAGTATGACTGAGAGATAACATTGTTAAAAAAAGTTTTTCCAAGGGGAATATTCAACAGATTTTTTGTATCCTTATTTATTGAAAGCTCAAAGCTAGCCTTTGCCAAAATTAATTCATTCTCCGCTCTTTCAATGTAGCTTTTAACCCTTAAATCCACGTTCAACTGCCTCCCATATTAATTCATAATAAAACTGTGCATTTTTAAGAATTACATGATTTTGAAAGATTTCTTTTCCATAGTTTTTTTCTTTGCTCAAAAGCATTTCTATAAAGTCTTTTTTTCTAAAAACATACAGGTGAACTTCTGGAACAAAAAGCATTGTTAAATTTTCGACCACTTTCTGCAATTTTACAACATTCTCACTATCAGGCACAATAATTATCAAATCTAAATCTGATTTTTTATTGGCACACCCTTGAGCATAGCTTCCAGTGACAATAATCAAATAATCTGAAATTTCTTTTATGGCTATGATTTTTTGTGAGTTGGGTATTTTTTCAATTTCCTGCTCATCAAGAAAAGATAAATAAATTAAAGCGTTCCTAGACATTTTTAGACTTACTAGATTTGCATTCCCAACTTTTTCAGAGTCTAAGATCTGTTTTTTTTTCAGATTTTGAATAGATTCATAAATTCTTTGATATGATTTGCTATTTAGTTTAGCCATAATTTGTCTTATGCTTGCTTTTAGGAAAAAGTCTTTTCTAAATAAGTCTAAAATTTTTATTTCATTTTTGTTTAATGTTTCCATTTTGAGATAATATTATCTCATTTTTGAGATATTTAAATATTTTGTTTAAACTAGTCCAGAAATTTCTTCACACTTTTCTGTGTCATTTCCATAAGGAAAGACAATCGCATGTCCTTCTTTTACGATTTCTCTATTTATGAATATTTTTGTTTCATTATTATCCAAATAAACATATCTCAAAAGCCTGTCATAGGAATCTTTATCCGTGGTATCCATTTCAAGTATTACTTCTTTCCCAAGAATTAGTTTTTCAAGAAAATTCTTTGATTTAACATACCCTTCCTCTCCACTTTCAGGAGCATTTACACATATTAACCTAACTTTTTCTCCTGTTGCAATTTCAAAAGTATCTCCATCAATAACATTAACAACAAGGAATGTTTGTTCTTCAGTTTTATTCTCAAAATTAAATAAAAGCCATATAGAAAAAGAAAGAAGAATTATTAGAACTAAAACGCTTATGATTGAAATAATCACAGATTTTGTAGAAGATTTCATTTTTTACAAAAGATAATTAGCCATTATCTTTTATATTTTTTATATCTCTAGATGAGTTTTGCCAAAGAATTTATTATTCTATTAATAGTGCTTTCTCTGTTTTTCAAAAAATCACTAGTTACTTTTTCCCCATAATAAACAATTGCATTTCTTTTTAATCTCAGTTCATCAATCAGAGAAATTTCTCTTTCAGAAAGAGATTTTATTTCTCTTGATGAAAATTCAATTAATGCCTTATGACTCAAGGTCTTAAATCCCTTTGTATACATAAAAGATGTTAAAAGCTCCTTAATAATTTCATAATATTCCTCAACCTTTCTGTAAGGATCCTGAAGCAAATATATCTTAGAAAGCCTGTCCAAAGCCATTTCTTTTAATGCCTTGGCTCTTTTTTCATCCTTAGATATTCTGAATATTTCTTCCATTTTATCTTTCTCCAAAGAGCAGAGTTCCCTGATTTATGCTTTCAAGCAGACTCTTATTTGGCTCCTGCCTGAAAATCAAATGTATTTTTCTTTTTAAAGATCTTTCAAATTCGCTTGAATCAAATTTAAATTTGTTCAAATCAACAAAAATATCAATATCTGAACTCTCAATATCCTCTCCTTTGTTATAGCTTCCAAAAAGAATTATTGATTTGGGATATTTTTCTTTTAATTTATTAATCAGATTGGATTCCTGCAAAAGAATAAGATTAGACACCTTTTTCTGAAAAATAAAATCAGAATTTTCCCTCAAAGATTTATACCCAAAAAAAGGTTCTGATTTAACTTTCTCTATTAAATTTTCTGAAAGAAGGGTTTCGATGTGAAGCCTTACTGAAGTCGGAGCAAGAGATATCTTTTTTGAAATTTCTTTTATAAAATGAACTTTAGTTGGCTCAATAAAAAATATTTCTGCTACTTTCCATAAGCTACATTTTTGTATAATCATAAACATTTATGTACTAAGGGATATATAAATGTTTCTACCTTTTTATCTCTTCACACTTTTCTGTGTCATTTCCATAAGGAAAGACAATCGCATGTCCTTCTTTTACGATTTCTCTATTTATGAATATTTTTGTTTCATTATTATCCAAATAAACATATCTCAAAAGCCTGTCATAGGAATCTTTATCCGTGGTATCCATTTCAAGTATTACTTCTTTCCCAAGAATTAGTTTTTCAAGAAAATTCTTTGATTTAACATACCCTTCCTCTCCACTTTCAGGAGCATTTACACATATTAACCTAACTTTTTCTCCTGTTGCAATTTCAAAAGTATCTCCATCAATAACATTAACAACAAGGAATGTTTGTTCTCCAGTTTTATTCTCAAAATTAAATAAAAGCCATAGGGATAGAAAAACAAGAATTATTAGAACTAAAACGCTTATAATCGAAATAATTGTTGTTTTGAAATAATTATTATTTTTTGGCTGCATTTTTTATTTCTTTTCTTATTGATTGAATTTCGTCATAAGAAATTGTGTTAAAAACCTTCTTACAAGTCAAAATAAAGTTTAAAATATCTTTTTCATTTACTGGTTTAGGAGACTTAAGGTAGTATTGAGCATCTATTCTTTTTTGTTTTAAAGATTCTAGAAACACTATTTGATTTTCTGAAAAAGAATTAAAGAATCTTATTAATTCTAAAGTACAATCGTGAATTTCACACTTAACTCCTATTTTTTGTAAAATTGCATAAAATGAATTATAACAAGCATAGTATCCCACAATATTTTTCCATTTTATAGAAGCTCTTTGCATATCCTTTAAATCTGAATCTGCATCAAAAAGGTATTTTTTTCCTATCGAATCATTTGGTTCTATAAGTTTGATTCCTCCTTTCTGCAAGCAACACCACTTTAACTTATTCATAAGATTTCTCCATAAAAATTTTAATTAAATCTTCAAATCCATTAATAATAATGTGATTATTCTTTATTTCACATGAAAGAACATCTTTTTTCTGCAATTTCTCTTTAAAATCTTCAAATGTAGAAAACTGGGCATGAACTTCTATTGGGAATTTTTTTATTATGTTCGCTAAGCGATTATTTTTTTTACAAAATAAAACAATATCTAAATCTGAACTTGGATTTTGAATTTTCTTAGCATAACTTCCAAAAACTACTAAAGGAACATTTAATTCTCTAAAAAGAATAGCAAGCCCATCATTTTCAATAAGAAATTTCAGAGACTTATAGCTCTCACCAATCATTAGAATTTGAAAAAAAAGCGGAGACTCACTATCTAAGTAATAGATTTTATTTTTCCCTTCCCTTGTATACTTTAAAAATCCCTTTTTATTAAGAGAATTTAATTTTCTAGAAATCGTTCTCTGAGGAGAACTGAGAATTCTAACCAGTTCGCTCTCTCGAATTCTAAGAGAATAATCGTTAACAAATACAGAAATAATATTCAAATCTTTCTCATTTAGCCATTTTTGACTTATATTAGCCATATTTAATCATGAATACTTTATTTATAAAAGTTTGGAATACCGCCAAAACTGATTCAATTTGGAGCTATATTATTTTCGGCAATTGCGGGAGTGCTCACCGTTTTATTAGTTTATTTTATAAGAAGAGAGTACTCAAAATCAGGAGGGATTATTTCTTCTCTTTTCATGGCGGTTTTTTATTTGTCCGTTTTATTTTCAAGATAAGTAAGATACTACCAATTTTTTCAGCTTATTTTTTTCTTTTACCCCATTTTTTACCAATTAAACGTTATATTTCAGCGCATTTTTACCTATTAAACGTTATATTCCAGTATATAAAACAAAACATTTTTAAAAGAAAAAACCCTTGGCTTTGATATATTAGGAAATGGATGTCTTGAGAAAAAGAGTTGAGAAATACTCAAGTAAGGTTTTAGCAGGTGTTTTGACTAGTTTTATAATCGCAATTGTAATCCTTTCTGGTCCTGCTTCGGCTTTTATTGTTAGTCTAGAGAGTTTTAACGATGATTCACCTATAGAAGGAGAACACATTTATTCAATTGCTTCTATAGAGATAAAAAGTAATGAAAGAGTAAATATTCCATATGTTAGTCTTTTTATAAACGATGAACTTATGTGTGCTTTCAATGCTTACACTGGAACACCTTCAGGAGATTGTGCAGAAGCAATACATACTATTTCACTAATAAATACTAGTGCTACCGATAATTCTTATGGATATGGATATGGGTACGGATATGGTTATGCTTACGGAGAAGAGTATGGATATGGGTACGGGTATACTCAGGGATATAGTAATACAAAATTCACATACAACATTACTATAGATACCTTAGGGTTAACACCAGGGCAAGAATATGAAATGGTTCTTTCAACAGATCTTGGACCTAGAAATTATTCTTCTGAAGCTGCAAGTTTCTCAATAGGAAAAAATGTTTCTGGAGATCTATTTGAAGACGTGGGATTCTTACTTCCTGTAAATGAGACCGACCCAGAAAATATTTCCAATGTTACTGTAAACAATGAATGGATCATCAACGTTACAGTAGGTAGTGATAGCGCTGAAGTTGAAATACCTGAAGGAACAGTCATAAAGATGGGAGATAATTCAAGCCTTAATCTTACAAAAATAACTGCAAACATAGTTGGACTTTCAAATCTTTCAGGACTAACCGGATTTGATTTCAAGGGTGCGGTTCAGTTTGGTATTCCAAACATGGGACTTACATTCAGCCAACCTATAACAATAAAAATGGTAGTTGGAGATGCCTTAAATGGACAAACTCTTCAAGTATACAGATCTACAACTGGAACTAGCGGATGGACACAAACAGGAATAGAAGCTCCAAAGAGTTGTGTAGTTAGTTCTGGAATATGTGAATTTAATGCTACACAAGCTTCATACTTCAGTTCAGTTTCTGTCAGTCCTACAGAAAGTACTACTAGTGGAAGTAGAGCAAGTTCTTGCTCAACGGAATGGGAATGTACTAGTTGGAGTGTTTGTACAAACAATGTTCAAACAAGAACTTGTTCTTATCCTCCTAAATCCTGTACTCCAAGAGATACAAAGCCTGTTGAAACTCAATCTTGTACTTCAATAAAAGAATCAAGTGGAGCTAGCGGTCTTCAGGAAGAAGAAACTGAAACTCCAATTGAATCTTCTAAAAAATTCATGGATTCACTTTTCTCACTTAAAGGAATAGGAATAATCCTCTTCATACTCATAATTATAGGACTTATAGTAATTCTCAAGGTTACTTTAATGGGTAGTAAAAAGATATAGTTTATTTTTAAAGAAAAAGTATATATCCTAAAGAAAGGAGAAGCTAAAGAGACTGCAAATGAAAACGCAGATATTATTTTATCTCTTCATTCAAAATACCTTCAAGAACTAACGAGCAAGAATTTTTGTGAATTTATTCAAAATGTAAATAAAAATTGTCTTGGGATTTAAATAAATTCTAACGCAATTACTCTAGCATAGGATCCTTAAATATAAGTAAAAACTTGATTTTTTATGGTAAATCTTACAGACTTAACCAGTAAAGAAAAGGCTTTTTTAGAAAGCATGGTAAGTGTAGGGGATATAAAAAAGGGATAGATACCCAAAAAGGTGCAGCATATAAAGACAAGTATGGATGTGATCCTTGCGATGCATGTGGTTCCTCTTCTTGTGCAGATTGTAAAGGGTGTGCTGCAAGCTATGTATCTTTGGGTCAAATAAACCCATTTTACCGTTTTTCTGATTAAATCTAATCTTTTAAACTATGGCACAAAGACATTTGTATTTGCAATGGGATTCTACTAATGATTGTAATCTTGGTTGTTTACATTGTTATCATCCAGCACATATACAAAGTGGAAATTTAATGGATTTAGAGGATGCTAAAAGTATGATTGATGACTTAAGCAATACTGCTAAAAGATGGTCTATGGTTCCAAGAATTAGTATTTCTGGAGGGGAACCTTTAATGAGAAAAGATTTATTAGAAATTTTATATCATACTAAAAGAGAAGGTGTTATTGCAGCTCTTTTAACAAATGGCACTTTAATTACTCCTGCAAAAGCAAAAACAATTTATGATGCAGGAGTTAGAAGATTGCAAATTTCTCTTGATGGGAAAAGAGAAACACATAATCATATTAGAAATAGACCCTTCGCTTATGATAAAGCTTTAGAGGGGATTATAAATTCTTCAGAAGCAGGAATTGATGTAACCGTATCCATGACTTTAATGCAAACAAATAAAGAGGATTTTGAAGATGTAATTAAAACTTCAATAAAAACAGGAGCCAAAAAAGTCGGTTTTAAAACGTATGTTCCAAATAAGAAATTAGGAGTAAGAGATCCGGAATATGTGAGTGCGATAGATGCTCTTCCAATCTTCAAAAGAACAGGGGGATTAATGGAACAATATGGAGATAAAATAATAATTTTAAATTCAGATGTTTTGTGGAAGATTATTGAATCCACAAATTCCCCTATAGAAGATGCAAAAAAACAAAATAAATATTTGACTGGATGTTCTGCAGGGTATATGGCTCTCTCTGTTTTATCTGATGGCACAGTTTATCCTTGTAGAAGATTACCTATCGCTATTGGGAATATTAAAGAAGGTATTAGTAATTTAATTACAGATAGCGAGGTTATGAAAGACTTAAGAGATTTGGAAAAGATGAAGAGAAATTCACTTTGTGATAAAGTTGTTTATTGTCGTGGTTGTAGAGCTGTTGCTTATGCAGTAACTGGAGATTACATGGCTAAAGATCCAATGTGTTTTAAAGATATTTTAAAAGAAAAATGATTAATGTAAAAGAAATAAAAAGAGAATTTTTAATGTTTTTATTGAATAAACCTATAAAAAAAATATTAGACATTGGATGTGGAAAAGGATTAATGTCTAAATTCTTCTATAAACAAGGAGCAAAAGTTATAGGGATAGATGTTCAAGAAACCATAAAAGATTCTGAGAATTTTAAATTTATAAAAGGAGATATCAGAAAAGAAGATTTTGGAAAAGAAAACGATTTAATTATTGCCTCAGCAATTTTACATTTATTGAATAGAGAAGATGCTTTGAAAGTAATTAATAAGATGAAGGATGCAACTTCTAAAGAAGGCTATAATTTTTTAGTTTGTATGTCTCATGAAGATGGGCTTGCTAAGAAAAAATTAGAAAATTTTTATCCTAGTTTTCAAGAGTTGAATAAAATTTATGACAATTGGAATTTGATAAAAGAACTTAAAGGTATAACTGAAATTGAAGAACATGATAATCTTGGACCCCATCAACACAATATAATTTTTGTATTATTTCAAAATGAAAAAACAAATAAAACTGCCCATACTTACGTTTAAAATAAATAAAGAAAGGGATATTCTTAATGCGTGGGAACTATGTAATGTGTCTTTGCCTTGGGCAGAACCTACAGAAAAAAAACCTTTAGAAAAAAATTACAAAAATTTATGGAAAGATAGAGATTTTAAAGAATGCAGAGAAGAAATTTGGGATTCGATGAGAGGATTATATAATTCTGAAATCGTTGAAGCATTTAGAAATAGTGTTGAAAAATCTTGGAAAGGATTAAATCAAGAATACTTTTCTAGACTTGAAAAAGTTACTAGCAAACCTATATATGCGCCTAATTTTACTGCATACATTACTACTGTGGGGAGATGCCCATATAATATTGAAGATAATTCTTTTATGCTTTCTATTCGAAGACCCCTTTTGCAATGTTTACGTACTTCAGGACACGAATTAATGCATTTGCAATTTACCCATTATTTTTGGAAGGATATAGCAACACAAATAGGAAATACAAAAACCTCGGATTTGAATGAAGCATTAACCACTTTGCTAAATTTAGAGTTTGGTGATTTGTGGTTGGTTGAAGATAAGGGGTATCCCGTGCATAGAGAACTCAGATCTTTCATAGAAAATCAATGGAAAAATAATCCTAACTTTGATAATCTTTTAGAAAAAAGTGTAGATTATTTGAAAAATAAATTAAAATATTAAAAATATCTTTTCTACTTCTTTTATTAATTTTTCTTTCTTAATTTTGCTATCAAGAATCAAATTTAAACCATCTTCAGACTTGAATAGATGTACTTTCAATCTTTTGGAATAACTGAAAATATACCTTTCGAAAGATTCCAAATCAAAATCAATTAAATTTTCTTTTGGAAAATTCAAATTTACCAATAAATTGATAATGGATACACGAATATCTTTTTGGTCTTTTATAACCAACCTATCTATTCTTCCAAGAGGATATTCATGACTCTCAATTTCTTCTATTTTTGGTTTTTCAGTCATCATCATCTCCTAAACGGATATGGGTATTTGAAAGCAAAAGACTTCTGCCTTTCTTTTTTCCTTTCAATTCCAACCAAACTTCATGATTTAGATGATCTCCAAGAGGTTCATGTGAGTCAAATCTAAAACTCTCCCTAGTAAATTTTAATTCCGGTATGGAGTCTCTCAAGGGACTACTAGGCAAAGAGCTTATGTTTCCAAATAAAGGAAAATCTTTGAAACTTGGAGGACCACTGGTATAAAGAATACTGGCACTTAGATATTCTAGATTTCCTGCTACAAAAATATATTCTTTATTTTCTTGCATTCTTCTTGAACCATATACGATTTGTTCAATTTGCATATTCTACTTTACCTCCTTTCAAATCTATAAACTTTTCGCTATGTGGACTTGAAAGCAAACTTTTCTTTGTGAGCAATCTCTCTCCCTTTTTTAAGGACAATGCATTTAATCCGAATGTATTAGAATAATCTAACCCCCTTAAAATTTTATCACATTCATCCTTAGGAAGAGAAGAAACTAATCTTTTTTGTTCTTCACTTCTATCAAAATTATATTTAATTGCTTGTTCGGTAATTGGTTGATTAAGTAATTTCCTTTTGCATAGCTCAAAGTATTTTTTATCTCCAAAGATAATTTCTCCAGTAAGGAGAGGATCTGTAATTGACACATCCAACATGGTTATTCCCTTTTCAAGTTCAGAATTAGAATAAACCCTAACATCCAACCAAGAAGAATCTATCTCAGAAAGCCCTTCGGAAACTGCAAAAATGTCAATATCTTTAAATGGATTTCTTGATCCATATAGAAGGGCAAATTGAATGTTCTTTAGATTTCCCCCATAAATCTCTTTTAGTAAGGTTCTTGCTCTTTTTGGATTTGTTTGTCTAGATAAACCAAAATTGTAGAATGTTGCTAAGTCCCCGTACTGTTCTGAAAAATTAAATATTCCCTCTACTGTTTTTTTATTTTGTTCCGATAAAAATTTGTACTTTTTTTCAAAATTTTCTCTTAAACCAAGTTTCTTTGAAAGGAAATACTCTGTCCAGATTGCAAAAGATTCATATTGGGGATTATTTCTTTTTATGAAATTATTTAATTCCTTAAAGAGTTCGTTTTTTTGTCTAAAAAGATTAATTTCATTTAGAGTAAAATTTTTCCCTTGAAATTCCTTTTCCTCTTCTTTTAGTAATTTTTTTTCTAAATCAACCAATCTCTTTCCCATTAAAGATTGCTCACAATACATTCCGTGGCCAAAATACTCATGAAAGAGGGTAAGATGATTTTTTCCTTGAATAACTGCTGTTTGATTTCTTGGTAAAAAAAATCCTAAACGACTAGGATTGATACCTCTAGTTTGACATAAAACTTCCCAGTTTTGTTTGGGTATAAATTGTAAAGAAGTTTGTTCCGGCTGATAACCTAATAACTCTTGATAAATTTCGTTAGAAGAATCTAAGCACCCCTCAAAACTAAGTAGTTTTTCTCCTTTTGGAGGCATAATATTGTAACCCCTTTATAGTTTAAATATTTTTCTCAATTATTATCGTAGCCCCTTCTAAATAGTAACTTTTATAAATATTAAATGCATTCAAAAACTATGAAAAATGACTTGATAAAGAGCATTTATGATTTGGAAGAAAAACCAGAAAATATTGGAAGAAGAGACTTTCTAAAAAAAGCTGGAATTGCTGGACTAGCTTTAGCTGGACTTGGAAGTTTGGGGGGGTGTGCCACAAGTATTCCAGTAAAAATAGGGAACATTGATTATAATTATTATGATTTAGTCAAGATTGCTAGAGAATATGAAACAGGAAAAAGACAGGTTATTCCAATAAATAGCCTAGAGGACTTTGCACTTTCTGGAGAGGAACTTGGAGGAATGACTCCTGCTTGGCCTCAAGATAGAACCATTCTTGGAAGAATTAGTGATAACCCTTTTAAAGGAAATAGTAATTTTTATTCTCCACAGAAATATTCTCCTCAAAAAGTGTTTAATACTTCTCTACCAGAAGAATGGTCCATAACTGAATATACAGGGAGAACAGATTATCCTCATTATCAATTTTTTTTATTTGTGGACAAATTCAAATCTACTCAAGAATTTTTAGATGCAGAAAAAAAGATGAAAAATTGGTTTTTTGAAAGAAAAGAAATCCATCAAGAAATTAAAAAAATTATAAATTCACCAGAAGATATTTCTCCTAAAAAATGGGATGAGTGGCATAATAGGAGGGCCCCCTTTCATGAAGAATATTTTATCATCTCAAAAGAACCATTTATAGCTAGAATTGGAAAAGGCTTTAGCCTCACAGAAAAAAAACAAACAGAGCATCTTTCAAGGCTTAACCTCTATCAAAAGAAAAGGGGACTTGATCTAGTTTGGAGTGATTTTGAATAGATACAACCTTAATTTTTGATTTTTTCTACAAAAACATTTAAATAAGCTTATTATTTAGTAATATCAAGTATATTTTATACTCTTAAATATATTATACAATATTTAGGATTATTAAATAATATAAAGTATTACTTGGGGAAAAAGAGGGAAGGATGAAAACGCGAATATCTGCTACGGTAGATAAAGAAACAGAAAAAATAATTGAAGAATTCTTGAAAAAGGGAAA
>CAZAGO010000010.1:0-5382 GCA_964485045.1 Candidatus Woesearchaeota archaeon
ATTAAAGTTTAAATACTCTTTAGATCTTAACCTCTTGTTTATACAATAGATAACCAAATATACTAAAGAGGGTACAATATGTTGTACATTTGTTTATAATGAGATGTCCTTACTGTTCAAACGAATCTTTAAAAGTTACTAATAAAAGAAGCTCTCCCGATGGAATAAGACGAAGAAGAGAGTGCTTGAAATGCAAGAGAAGATTTACAACTTATGAAAGAATAGAAAGTTCAAATATTTTTGTAATAAAGAAAGATGGAAGAAAAGAATTATTTAATCTAGATAAAATAAAAAATGGCCTCATTAAAGCCTTTGAAAAAAGACCTATTTCCATAGAGCAAATAGAAAAAACTGCTCAAGAGATAGAAGAGAATATAAGAAAAAAAGGACAGAAAGAAATCAAAAGTTCAGCGATAGGAGAGTTAGTTATGAAAAAAATAAAAAAAGTTGATAATATTGCTTACATAAGATTTGCTTCTGTATATAGGGAATTCAAACACCCAAATGATTTTAAAAGAGAAATAAAAGAATTATAAATAATATGGTGAAAAAAATAAGAAAAAGAGATGGAAGTATTGTTCCTTTTCAGAAAGAAAAGATTGCTGAAGCTATATGGAAAGCAGTTAAAGCTGTTGGAGGAACTGATCAAGAAAGAGCTAAACAACTTTCTGAAATAATTCTTCGTTTAGCTGATGAAAAGTATGGAGAAAATGGAATACCTGAAGTTGAAGACATTCAGGACAGTGTTGAAAAAGTGCTTATAGAAGAGGGGCATGCAAAAGTAGCTAAAGCTTATATTCTTTATAGAAAAAGCCATGAAGAATTAAGAATTGTTAAAGGATTATTTGATACTATAGAGGTAGTTGATGATTATATTGGTTTAAATGATTGGATGGTTAAGGAGAATTCCAATATGGGTTTTTCTCTCCAAGGATTAAACAATTATATTTCTACAAAAATAATCTCAAACTATTGGATTAGAAGAGTCTATCCCGAAGCAATAAGAAAGGCTCACGAAAATAATGATATTCACGTTCACGATTTAGGAGTTTTAGGAGCTTATTGTGTAGGGTGGGATTTGAAAGATTTGCTTTTAACAGGATTTAGAGGGGCACCAGGAAAGGTTGTTTCAAAACCCCCAAAGCATCTTAGAACAGCTTTAAGCCAGATAGTAAACTTTTTTTATACTCTTCAAGGGGAAACTGCTGGAGCGCAAGCATTTTCAAATTTTGATACTCTTCTCGCACCTTTTGTAAGGTATGATAATTTAGAATATAAAGAAGTAAAACAATGTATGCAAGAATTTTGCTTTGGAATGGCTGTCCCAACAAGAGTTGGATTTCAAACCCCTTTCACAAATATCACTCTTGATCTAAAAGTTCCAGAATACATGAAAGAAGAATCTGTTATAATTGGAGGTGTTCCTCAAAAAGAAAAATACAAAGATTTCAAAAAAGAAATGGATATGATAAATAAAGCTTTTGCAGAATGTATGATTGAAGGTGATGCAAATGGCAGACCATTTACATTCCCTATTCCAACTTATAATATTACAAAAGAATTTGATTGGGATAATCCAGAATACGATTTAATTTGGGAAATGACTGCAAAATATGGAATCCCATATTTTTCTAACTTCGTGAATTCTGATATGAAACCAGAAGATGCGAGAAGTATGTGTTGTAGATTGAGATTGGATCAAGCAGAATTAAGAAGAAGAGGTGGAGGTTTATTTGGAGCGAATCCTCAAACAGGTTCAATAGGAGTCGTAACAATAAATATGCCAAGATTAGGATTTACTTCTGCAGACGAAGAAGATTTCTTTAAAAAATTATCTGAGTTAATGGAAATCTCTAAAGAAAGCCTTGAAATAAAAAGAAAAGCGATTGAAAGATTTACACAAATGGGACTTTATCCTTATACTAAATTTTACTTAAGGACCGTTAATCAGAGATTTGGGCAATACTGGAAAAATCATTTTAGTACTATAGGACTTTTAGGAATGAATGAAGCAATTATGAACTTCATGCCTGGAGAAAATATCGCAACCCCAAGAGGAAGAGCTTTTTCTCTAAAAGTTCTTAGTTTTATGAGAGAAAAACTTGCAGAATTTCAAAAAGAAACTGAAAATATGTATAATCTTGAAGCTACGCCTGGAGAGGGAACTTCATACAAATTTGCAAGAAATGATAAAAGACGTTTTGGAAGAATAATTGTAGCTAACGAAAAAGCTATAAGAGATGGAGAAGCAAAACCTTACTACACCAACTCTACACAACTCCCAGTAAATTATACAAGCGATTTATTTGAAGCTCTTGATTTGCAAAATGAGCTTCAAACACAATATACTGGCGGAACAGTTTTTCATTCATTTATTGGAGAAAGAATTTCAAAACAAGCAGTAAAAAAAATAGTAAAGAAAATATCTGAAAGATATAAAATACCTTATTTTACTATAACCCCTACTTTTTCGATATGTCCAATTCATGGATATCTTGCAGGAGAACACGAATACTGCCCAATATGTAATCAAGAAGATGAATCTTCTCAAGAAACTGAAAGAGCTAACAGGGCACAAGCGATAGATGCTGTAACAAATAAAATTCTTTCAAATGGAATAGAAGGAGATTCTCCTTCTCAATTAAATTCATTAAATAAGGAGGTATAAAAATGACTAAAACCAAATGTGAAGTTTATTCAAGAGTTGTTGGATACATAAGACCTGTAAGTAATTGGAATGAAGGAAAAGAAGCGGAATTCAAAGAGCGTAGAACTTTTGAGACTGAATGCGCTTGAAGTAGAACACCCTTTTCTTAATTTGAATTTATTTAAAAAATGAAAATAGCAGGAATAGAAAAAACCACTTTAATAGACTATCCTAATAAAATTGCCTGCACTCTTTTTCTTTATGGATGCAATTTTAGATGTAAGTTTTGTCATAATCCAGAATTAGTTATTCTTCCATTAAAAAAAGAAATTTCGGAAGAAGAAATTTTAAACTATCTAAAAAAAAGAAAAAATCAGCTAGAAGGTGTGTGTATAACAGGCGGGGAACCTCTTATGGCAATTAATAAAAGTTTTTTAAAAAAAATAAAAGATTTGGGATATTGCATAAAGATAGATACAAACGGAAGTATTCCAAAAACACTAAAAGAATTAATTGAAGAAAAACTTGTTAATTTTATTGCAATGGATATAAAATCTAATAAAGAAAATTATTACAAACTCATAGATTCGAATATAGATTTAAAAAATATAGAAAAAAGCATGAAAATAATAGAAAAATCTGGAGTTGATTATGAATTTAGAACAACAATAGTAAAAGATTTTCACACCCTAGAAAATATCAAAAGCATGGCTGAATGGATAAATAAAGTTCTTGAAAAAAAACCAAAAAAAATTTGTCTTCAAGGATTTAAGAATCAAGGAAAAATACTTTGTAAAGATTTTTCTGAAAAAAAAGACACTCCAGAAAAATATTTGAAAGAATTAAAAGAAGAAATATCCCCTTTTTTTGAAGAAATAGAAATACGATTCTAAAATCACAATTTTTATAAAACCTCTTTTCATTCTAAAAAAATGGTAAATAATAATCTTATTCCAGAATTAACTGAGAAAGAGTTTGAATCTTTCCATAAGCAAGGTGTAGTAATTATAGATTTCTTTGCAGAATGGTGTATGCCTTGTACAATGATGTCTCCAATAATGGAAGAACTTAGCCAAAAATTTAAGAATAAAATAAAAATAGGAAAAATAGATATATCTGAAAATGAAAACCTTGCTGAAAAGTATGGAATAAGTTCTATTCCTTCTTTTATTATATTCAAAGAAGGAAAAATAGTAAAACAGTTTTCTGGAATGACTTCTTCTGAAGAGTTTTCTGATATAATTGAAGAATTTATAAGGTGAAGTTTTATAAAGTAAAAAAGGAAAAGATATTCTATATGCCCTTTGCTGTAAAGGCCCCGTAGCTCAGTTTGGTAGAGCACTAGACTTTTAATCTAGGTGTCGCGGGTTCAAGTCCCGTCGGGGCCATTTTATGGACATGTGCATTCATAAATATTTTAAAAAATGGGAAAGTATAAACAAGAAATAATATCCAGGCTTGAAAAAACTAAAGAAAAAGCAAACGCTCTAAATGAAAAAGAACTAAGAATAGAAGAAAAAGATATAAAATTATTAAGAGAGCCAAAAAGAATTCTTCTCGTCAACTTTCCTGTGAAGACCTTGAAAGGAATTGAGATAATAAATGGATATAGAGTTCAGTATAATGATGCTCTTGGACCTACAAAAGGAGGGATACGATTTCATCCCGAAGTAGATTTAGAAGAAGTAACAGCTCTTGGTTTTTGGATGGCACTAAAGTGTTCTCTATTAGGATTACCTTACGGAGGAGCAAAAGGAGGAATAACGATTAATCCAAAAGAATACAATGAAAAAGAACTTGAAGAAATAAGCAGAGCTTATGTTAAACAAATAAAAGATTTTATAGGACCTATGAAAGATGTTCCTGCTCCTGATGTTTATACAAATCCAACAATAATGGGTTGGATGAGTGATGAATTTAACAAATTAAATGAAAAACCTGCCCTTGCAACTTTTACTGGAAAACCTTTGAATATGGGAGGAATTGAAGGAAGAAGTTATTCTACTTCTAAAGGAGGAGAATTTATTCTTAAAAAAGCAGTAGAAAAATATGATATTCCAAAAAATTCTAGAGTTGCCATTCAAGGATTTGGAAATGTTGGTGGGCACTTAGCAGAATTTTTGTATAAAGAGGGATTTAAAATAATTGCAATAAGTGATAGCAAAGGTGGAATTTATTCTGAAAAAGGAATAAATATCCCAAAACTAATTGAATACAAAAAAGAGTCTGGAAATGTTTGTGGATTTGAAGATTTAAAAGAAATTTCAAATGAAGATCTGCTTGAAATAGAAACAGATATACTCATTCCTGCAGCTCTTTCAAATGCAATCACTAATGAAAATGCAGATAAAATAAAAGCAAAAATAATACTTGAGCTTGCAAATGGACCCATAACAAGTGAAGCAGATGAAATACTCAATAAAAAACAAATACTAGTTCTTCCAGACATTTTATCTAATGCGGGAGGAGTAGTAGTTTCTTATTTTGAATGGTGCCAAAACCTTGCAGATGAAAAGTGGACAGAAAAAGAAGTTCTTGAAAAATTAGAAAAAAAGATGAATGATGCATTTGATACTCTTTATAATGAATATGTTTCTAAGTTTGGATTAGATTTTAGAACTTCTGCTTACATCCATTCTATAATAAGGATTCTTAATGCTGAAAAAGAAAGAATTTAAATTTTATTGAAAAAAACCTTTCAAACACCTAACAGAAAGGTTTTTAAACCAAGTTTT
>CAZAGO010000010.1:5482-17483 GCA_964485045.1 Candidatus Woesearchaeota archaeon
TTTATTGAAAAAAACCTTTCAAACACCTAACAGAAAGGTTTTTAAACCAAGTTTTAATATCTTTTATTATTATAGAGTTGCTAAAAGTGTAAAACTATCTCTATAACCCCTAAACATTTATCGTCGATAAAAAAAAGATGCACATTCTTCAGCCAAAACATTCCAAGATTTCAGAAAAAGAGGCAGAAGAAATTCTAAAAAAATTTAACATTTCTAAAGCACAATTACCAAAAATATCACTCACAGATCCAGCACTTCCTGAAGGTTGCCAAACTGGAGAAATAATAAAAGTTCAAAGAAAGGAAGAAGAAAATATTTTCGTTTCTTACAGAGTTGTGGTATAAAAATGAAAAAAGATCAGCATTTAATAATAAAAAAATATCTCAAGGAAAACTCTCTAGTAGAATCTAATATAACTTCTTATAATAATTTCATCGAAAAAAGAATGCAAGAAATTGTTGATGAAATTTCAGAAACAATAGAAAAAGATGATTTTGAAATAAATCTTGGAAAAGTAAGCGTTGGAAGACCTGTAGTTATAGAAGCAGATGGAAGCTCTTCTTTACTTATGCCTTCAGAAGCAAGATTGAGAAACTTAACTTATGCGGCACCAATTCATCTTGAAATAACTGTAAAAAAAGATGGACAAGTTGATTCTGAAACAGTTGAAATAGGAAAAATTCCTGTAATGGTTAAGAGTGAAGTTTGTAACACACATGGAATGTCTCGTGAAGAACTTATAAAGAATTATCATGACCCTTTAGACCCTGGAGGATATTTTATAATAAAAGGAAATGAAAGAGTAATGACTCTTGCAGAAGATTTGGCAGAAAATCAACCATTCATAGAAACAAACATAAAAGATGAACTTGTTCTAAGACTCTTCTCCTTAAGAGGAACATATAGAATACCTACAAAAATTTCTGAAAATAAACAAGGAATAATTGAGCTATCTTTTAGTAGATTCAAGAGTCTTCCACTGATTATAGTTCTTAAAGCACTGGGATTAACAAAAGAAGCAGACATTGCAAAATATATTGGAAAAGAAACTGATAGTATAATAGTCAATCTCTATGAATTTGTGGATATTGCAACTAAAGAAGATGCAATGATTTATATCGCAGAAAAAACAAATCTTCAAGGAACAAGAAAAGAGGTTCTTGAAAGAGTTAAGCAAAGAATGGATTCATATCTTTTTCCCCATATAGGACAAAAAAAAGAAGATAGAATAAAAAAAGCAATAACTCTTTGTAAATTTGTAAAACAACTTCTTCTTGCAAAAGAAAATTCAGATTTAAGAACAGATAAAGACCATTATGCTAACAAAAGAGTAAGACTCTCTGGTGATTTGCTTGCTTCATTATTTAGAGTTAACTTAAGAATTTTAATAAGAGATATTCACTACTCTCTTCAAAAATCTTCAAAGAGGAAAAAATTCTTTTCTATAAAAATAATTGCAAAATCAACACTTTTTTCACATAGAATTGAATCCGCTATTGCTACAGGAAGCTGGACTGGAGAAAGAAGTGGAGTAACACAGAATATGGATAAGACAAATTATCTTGCTACAATTTCTCAGTTACAGAGAGTTGCAAGTATGCTTGCAAGTGAACAAGAAAATTTTATGGCAAGAACGCTTCATCCAACACATTATGGGAGATTCTGTCCTATAGAAACCCCTGAAGGAACTGAAATAGGATTGAGAAAAAATTTAGCAATATTAAGTAAAATTTCTACAAGAATAGAAATGGATGAAGAAAAATTCATAAAGACTTTAGAAGCAGAAGGATCATTTGATAAAGAAGGAATAGATGGAAGGGAAATCTTCCTTAATGGAAAGTTTATAGGAAGTACAAAGGAACCTGAACTTTTTGTTTATAAAATGAAAGAAGAAAGAAGAAGAGGAATTTTACCTCTCCAAATGAACGTAAGAAATGATAATTCTGCTAAGCTTGTTTCTATTTCTACTGAAACCGGAAGAGTCCTAAGACCTTTGATAATAGTTGATAACGGTTCTCCAAGATTAAAAGATGAACATCTTGTTCAGATAGAACAAGGAGTTATGAAATGGGAGGACCTGATAAAACAAGGAATAATAGAATATCTCGATGCTGCTGAAGAAGAAAATGCTCTTGTTGCACTTATAAAAGAAGAAATTACTGAAAAGCACACTCACCTTGAAATAGATACTATAGACTTATTTGGAATAATTACTAGCTTAGTCCCATATGGAAATCATGATCAGAGCTCAAGATTGAATAGAGGAAGTAAAACACAGAAACAAGCTCTAGGAATTTATGCGGCAAATTATTTGTGTAGACTTGATACGGATGTAAGTATATTACAATACCCTCAAAAACCAATTGTAAGAAGTTTTGTGTATGATACACTGAATACATATCCTGCTGGGCAGAATCTCATTGTAGCAGTAATGACCTATGAAGGATATAACATGGAAGATTCTCTTGTATTAAATAAAGGAAGTGTAGATAGAGGTATTGGAAGAAGCTTTTACTTCAGACCTTATTCTTCTGTTGAAATAAATTATGCTGGAGGACTAAAAGATGAAATATGTGTTCCAGATAAAGATGTTTCTGGATACAGATTAGAATCTAGTTATAAGTCTCTTGAAGAAGATGGAGTCACTTATCCAGAAGCTGAAATAAGTGAAGGAGAAGTAATAATAGGAAAACTCTCTCCTCCTAAGTTTTTATCAGAGGCTAGAGAAATCTCTATAAGAACAAAAAAAGAATCAAGCGTGACAATGAGACAAGAAGAAAAAGGAATAGTAGATGCTGTTTTTATAACAGAAGATGATGAGGGAAATAAAGTTGTTCAGGTTAAAACAAGAGATCAAAGAATTCCTGAATTAGGAGACAAATTTGCAACTTCACATGGACAGAAAGGAGTTATAGGAATGATTGCTCCAGAAGAAGATATCCCCTTCACTTCTAGAGGAGTAAAACCTGATGTAATGTTTAATCCTCATGGACTTCCAAGCCGTATGACTGTTGGATATTTAATGGAACTTCTTGCAGGAAAAGTTGGTTGTTTAAAAGGAGAGGTAGTAGAAGGAACTTCATTTAGTGGAGAAAGTAAAAAAGAACTTGAAGAACAATTAAAAGAACTCGGATTTAGATATGACGGAAAAGAAGTTATGTACAGTGGAATAACTGGAAAAAAAATTCATTCAAAAATATTTATTGGAAATTTATATTATTTAAAACTCAAATATATGGTTGGAAACAAATTGCATGGAAGAGCTTCAGGAAAGGTAGCTCTACTTACAAGACAACCTGTAGAAGGAAGATCAAGAGGAGGTGCATTAAGACTTGGAGAGATGGAACAACAAGCTCTAGTAGCACATGGAGCTTCTCTTTTACTTAAAGAAAGATATGATTCAGATAAGGTAGTTCTTCCAATATGCACAAAATGTGGCGCAATTGCAATAGAAGACACAATAAGAAATAAAACATCATGCCCTCTCTGTAACAGCGAGGAAGTTGAACCTATAGAGGTTTCCTATGCTTTCAAATTATTATTAGAAGAGCTTCAGGGATTACATATCCATACTAGCTTTTCATTGAGAAATAAATATGAATAAAAATATTAAATAAAAATGAAAAAACCTATAAGAAAAAAAGTTGAAGGACTTAAGTTTTCGTTACTTGGACCTGAACAAATTAAAAAAATATCTACAGCAAAAATAGTAACTCCTGAATTGTGTAACATAGATGGATATCCTGTTGACGGAGGATTAATGGATTTAAGACTTGGTGCTGTTGACCCTGGTGTTAGATGTAGAACTTGTGGTGGAAGATTAAAAGAATGCTTAGGACACCCTGGAAGTATAGATTTAGCAAGACCAGTAGTTCATCTAAAATATGTTCCACTTATAGAAATAGGATTAAGATGTTTCTGTCATGAATGTGGAAAACTTCTTCTTGCAGAAAAAGAGATGGAAAAATATACTCCAAGTCAAAGAGTTAAAAAAGCAAGAGATTCAAAAAAATGTCCTCACTGCGGAACTCTTCATGAAAAAATAAAACTTGAAAAACCAACTATGTTTTACATAGGAAGAACAAGAATTTTCCCTACAGAAGTTAGAGAAAAATTAATTTCTATAAAAGATGAAGAGCTTAGCAAAGTTGGAATAAATCCTAAAACTTGTAGACCTGAATGGGCAATACTAACTTCTTTACTAGTCCCTCCAGTAACAATAAGACCAAGCATAATTCTTGAATCTGGAGAAAGAAGTGAAGATGATTTAACTCACAAACTTTCCGATATAATAAGAGCAAATCAGAGACTATGGGAAAATCTTAACGCAGGAGCGCCTGAAGTTATAATTGAAGATTTATGGGATTTACTTCAATTCCATGTAACAACTTTTTTTGATAATACTGTAGCAAGAATTCCTCCTGCAAGGCATAGAAGTGGACAGCCTTTAAAGACAATAACAGAAAGAATAAAAGGAAAAGAAGGAAGAATAAGAAAAAATCTTGCAGGAAAAAGAGTTAATTATTCCGGAAGAACCGTTATTTCTCCAGATACTTCTATAGAAATAAATGAAGTTGGAATACCTTATGAAATTGCAAAAGTCGTAACTGTTGCAGAGGCTGTTACAGATTTAAATATTGAAAGAACAAAAAATTTAGTAAGACAAGGAGAGAAATATCCTGGAGCTAATTATATAATAAGAACTGATGGAAAAAGAAAAAAGATAACTGAAGATTTGAAAGAAGAAATAATCAATGAGCTTCAACCTGGATATGTTGTTGAAAGACATTTACAAGACGGAGATGTGGTTCTTTTTAACAGACACCCAAGTCTTCATAAAGGAAGTCTTATGGCCCATTATGTAAGAGTTCTGCCTGGAAGAACATTTAGACTTCATCCAGCAACTGCAGCTCCATATAATGCAGATTTTGATGGAGATGAAATGAATATACACTCACCTCAAACTGAAGAAGCAAGAGCTGAAGCAAAAATTCTTTTAGATGTAAGAGAAAACTTAATTTCTTCTAAAAATAATACAAATTTTGTCGGATGTGTAAAAGATGCTATAACTGGAAATTATATTCTTGGAAAAGAAGAATCAATTCCAAGAGAAACTGCAAATCAGCTTCTTTATAAATCAAATATAAATGAAGAAGTTTTAAAAAGCAGTATATCTGGAAAAGAACTCTTCTCTAAAATTCTTCCTGAAATGGATTTTTCAAATGATTCAATAACTATAAAGAAAGGAAAAGTTATCGATGGAAAAATAGATAAAACTGTTTTTGGAAATGAAGCTGGAGAATTAATAAAGGCAATTGATGGAAAATTCGGAAGAAGCCAAGCATTTGAATCAATAAGAAAAGCGTTTAATCTTGGAACAAATTATCTTTCTGAAAGAGGAATTACAATTTCTTTAGAAGATTTAGATTTGAGTAAAGAAATAATAGAAAAAACAGATGAAATCGTTAGAAAGGGTGAAGAAAAAACTAAAGAAGTTATAAGCTCTTATGAAGATGGAACTATGGATGTAATTCCTGGAAAAACAAGAGAACAATCCAGAGAAATAAAAATTCTTCAAGTATTAAATGAAATAAGAACAAAAATAGGAGCAGTAGTAAAAAAAGAATTCCCAGAAACAAACACTGTCAACGACATGATTCAATCTGGTGGTGGAGGAAATATCTTAAATATTACTCAAATGGCAAGTTGTGTTGGGCAGCAAGCACTTGGAAATAGAAGAATTGATTTTGGATATACTGGAAGAACTCTTTCTTTCTTTGAAAAGAAAGATTTATCTCCTAGAGCAAAAGGTTTCATTAACAGTCCATTCATAAAAGGGTTAAGACCTGACGAATTTTTCTTTGGAGCAATGACTGGAAGAGATTCACTTATGGATACTGCATTAAGAACCCCTAAGTCTGGATACCTTTATAGAAGACTTGCAAATGCTCTTCAAGATTTAAGAGTTGAATACGACGGAACAGTAAGAGATGGAGGAAACAGAATTATTCAATTCCAGTTTGGAGAAGATGGCGTAGACGTTTCAAAAGCACACACGGGTGGAAAAATAGAACCAGGAGAAGCTATTGGAATTATTACTGCACAATCTTTTGGAGAATCTTCTACTCAAATGATATTAAGAACATTCCATATGGCAGGAGTTGCAGAGATGCAGATGACTACAGGTCTTCCAAGATTAATAGAAATTTTTGATGCGAGAAAAAAACCTTCTTCTCCTTTTATGGAAATATATTTGAAAAAAGAATATAATGAAGAAGAACAGGCAAAATCTCTTGCTGAAAAAATAAAAGAAGTCACACTTAGAGAAATTGCTTCTGAAATAAATCTTAACTTTAGTGAGAAAAAAATAGAAGTAAAAATAGATAAAAAAGGATTGAAACAAACGCATGTTGGAATAAAAAGAATAGTCGAAAAGCTTACAGAAGTAGGATTTAAACTAAAAGAAAAAGAAGATTCTATTATTGTTAGTGCACAAGATGTTTCAGGTTTCAAAGAAATGTATAAGATGAAAGAAAAACTGAAAGCAACTCCTATTTCAGGAATAAAAGGATTATCACAAGTTATGATTTCTAAAAGAGAAAAAGATTTTGTAATAATTACTCTTGGAACGAACCTTGAAGAGATTATGAAATTAAAAGAAGTTAATACTGAAAGAACAATTTCAAATGATTTGTATGAAGTTACAGAAGTTTTAGGGATAGAAGCAGGAAGAAGATTAATTATAGAAGAGATTCATAAAACATTGAAAGCTCAAGGACTTGATATTGATATGAGGCATTTAAGATTAATTGCCGACGCTATGACAAACACAGGAGAAATTAAAGGAGTTACAAGGATGGGTATTATTGCTCAAAAAGCTTCAGTTCTTGCAAGAGCAACATTTGAAACTCCTATAAAACAGTTTGTAAATGCAACAATTAAAGGAAGCGAGGACAAACTTGTAAGTGTTATAGAAAATGTAATACTTAATCAACCAGTTCCTATAGGAACAGGATTGCCAGGATTATTCATTAAAGTTGTTGGACCTTTGACAAAAAAAGATTCTGAAAAGAAAAAAGCAAAAACAGAAGTGGTGGATTCAGTAAACAAATAGGTTTATAAAAAAGGTGTTTCTAAAAATTATAAGATGAATAATGTTCTTGATATGCAGGATTTAAGATATTTAAATTTGTTCAACAAAGTTACTAGAATAAACACACGTTTTTGTTTTGATTATAACAATACTGTGATTTTTTTTGTTCCAAAAAACACAATAAGAAAAGCTCTTGGAGAAAATAAAAAAAATATTTCTTATATTGGAAATGTTCTTAAAAAGAGGATAAAGGTGCTTCCAATTCCTAGAGGAATAGAAGATGCAAAAGGATTCATTGAATTGCTTGTGAACCCTGTGCAATTTAAAGGTTTAGAAATAAATGAAAATGAAATAATTGTCACAGCAGGTATGCAAAGCAAAGCTGCACTCATAGGACGAAATAAGAAAAGACTTGCAGAAATGCAAAAAATAATTAGAAGTTTTTTTGGAAAAGATTTTAAAATTGCATAGAATAAAAAATCTTTTTCTATTCAAGAAAGCTTTATAAAGTAAAATTATCAAGAGTAAATATTACCTAAAACGTTGTTTTCGTATAACTTCATAGGAAACGATTAAAAAATTGTTTTTCCTGCTTTGAAGAAAATAGAAGAAAACTAAATGGTTATTTTCAAATGGGATTAAAAAACGCAAACAAAAAAATAAAAGAAAGAAAGAAGTTCCGATGGAAAGATAGGAAATACAAGGTGAAAACATTGAACTTGTACGCAAAATCTGATCCTCTTGAAGGAGCAAATCAAGCAAAAGGAATTGTTCTTCAAAAAGTTCAGAAAGAAGCAAAACAGCCAAACTCAGCTATGAGAAAGTGTTGTAAAGTTCAGCTTACAAAAAATGGAAAACCTGTAACTGCGTTCATTCCAGGAAACCTTGCTCAAAAATTCATCGATGAACATGATGAAGTAATAATAGAAAGAATTGGTGGAAAACAAGGACGTTCAAAAGGAGATATCCCAGGAGTTAGATTTCAAGTAATAAAAGTAAATGACCAACCTCTTCATAGATTATGGAAAGGGCAAATAGAAAAAGGTAGAAGATGACTATAGAAAAAAAAGTAGAACAAGAAAAAGAATATTTTCAAGAATTAGTTGGAAAAACAATCCTTGCTAAAATTGGAAATTCTAAAAAAAGTAAACCAATAGTTGGAGAAGTTGTTCAAGGAAAAATAAAAGTTTATTATGTATGTGATGAATCAATGAATTGCAGAGGAAGAAGACAGAGAAAAGAAATAAAGCTCAGAAATGGAGAAGAAATATATTTTATATTAAGAGATAAATCAAAAAGAATAAATTCTTTTTATAAATTATATCCTAATAACTCTTTCAATTTATTAGAAATAGGGTGTGGTGCTTACTAAAATGGAACAAGAAGAGAATAAAATAGAAATAGAAAAACCAATTACTCATGATTTCAAAGTTTTTGATTTATACGATTTGAGTGAAATAAAAATATCTGATCCTGGATTAAGAAACGTAATAAATTTATCTCCTAAATTAAGTCTTAAAACTCAAGGGAGAGCTGTTTCAAAACTTGGACAAACAAAAATAAATATAATTGAGAGATTAATTAATAGATTATCCGTTTCAGGACATAGAGGTAAAAAGCATAAAATAGAACTTGGTACATCTTCTGGAAAGTTTTCAAGAAATACAAATATCGTTTTAGAGTCTTTTAAAATGATTGAGAAAAAAACTGGAAAAAATCCTGTAGAAGTTTTAATAAAAGCAATAGAAAAATCTGCTCCAAGAGATGAAATAACTGTAATAGAATATGGAGGAGCTAGATATCCTCAAGCAGTTGATGTTTCTCCTTTAAGAAGAGTCAATCTTGCATTAAGATTTATAATCCAAGGAGCATCTGATAAAGCATTTAACAAAAAAAAGACAATTGCTCAAGCACTAGCAGATGAAATAATTCTTGCGTATGAAGAGAATGGTGAAAGCTTTGCAATGAAAAAGAAAAAAGAATCCGAAGCTCAAGCAGATTCTTCAAGATAAAAATTTCTAAAAAAATTAAAAAAATTATTTTAAAAAAATAAATTTTTTCTTTTAATTAAAATCTATTAAAGAATTATATTCGGGATAAAAAAATATTATAATATATTGAGGAAATATTTTTCACCAACAAATTTATAAAGCATTTTTGAGATAAACGATAATGGCTAAAGAATCGAGTATAGATAAAATTAAACGAATGATTTCCAAACAGGAAAATATTAGAAATATTGCTACAAGTGCGCACATTCACCACGGAAAAACTGCTTTTACAGATAATCTTTTAGCTGCTGCTGGACTTATGTCTGAAAAAAATGCTGGAGATTTAGAGGCTGGAATGGCAACATGGCAACATTCAGATGAACAAGAGAGATTAATGACAGTTGATTCTGCAAACGTTTCAATGGCTCATGAATACCAAGGACAAGAATATCTTATTAATTTAATTGATACTCCAGGACACGTTGATTTTGGAGGAAATGTTACGAGAGCTATGAGAGCTATAGATGGAACATTTGTTCTCGTATGTGCTGTAGAAGGAATAATGCCTCAGACTGAGACTGTATTAAGACAAGCACTTAAAGAAAGAGTAAAACCAGTTCTTTTTATAAATAAAGTCGATAGATTAATCAAAGAATTACAGTTAGAACCTGATGCTATGCAAAAAAGATTTGCTAAGATAATCCAAGAATTCAATTTATTAATAGAGCAAATTGCCGAGCCAGAATTAAAAGAAAGATGGAAAGTTGATGTAAATGAAGGAAGTGTCGCTTTTGGTTCAGCTGCAGAAAATTGGGCATTATCTGTTCCTTTCATGAAGAAAAAAGGCGTTAGTTTCAAAGATATATATTCGTTATATAATGGAATGGAAGAAGCAGAAAAAACAAAATGGATATGGAAAAACGCTCCCTTGCACGAAGTAATTTTAGACATTGCAGTAAAGCATCTTCCAAATCCTCTTGAAGCACAGAAGTATAGAATTCCAAAAATATGGCATGGAGATTCTGAAAGTGAATTCGGAAAATCTTTAGTTGAGTGCAATAAAAATGGAGAAGTTGCTTTTGTAGTTACAAGAATTATTATTGATCCTCGTTCTGGAAAAGAAATATGTGCTGGAAGATTATATTCTGGAACAATAAAAAATGGAGCAGAAGTTTGGTGTAATCTTGCAAAAAAGAAAGGAAGAATACAACAAGTTTTAGTATATAATGGAATAAAACCAGAACAGTTAGAAGAAGTTCCTTCAGGAAATGTTCTTGCTATAAGTGGATTGAATATAGACGTTGGAGAAACAATCACTTTAGTTGAACAAACACCATTTGAAGAGATTAAACATTTATTCGAACCAGTAATTACTAAATCTATAGATATTGTAAAAACTGCTGATTTACCAAAACTTATTGAAATTCTTAGAAAAGTTGCAAAAGAAGACCCATCTGTAAAAGTTACAATAAACGAACAAACAGGAGAAAATTTACTCTCTGGAATGGGAGAACTTCATTTAGAAATAATTGAAAATAGAATAAAAACAGAGAAAGGACTTGAAGTAAAAACTTCTTCTCCGATAGTTGTTTATAGAGAAACTGTTACGTCTAGCTCAACTGCTGTAGAGGGAAGAAGCCCTAATAAACACAATAGTTTTTTTATAAGAGTTGAGCCTTTGGAGAAAGAAATATATGAAGCAATAAAAAGTGGAGAACTTCCAGAAGGCAGAATGAAAAAGAAAAATGAAGCTGTCACAAATGTCCTTTCAAAAAAAGGATGGAGTGGAGAAGCAATAAGACAGGTAAGAGATATTTACAAAGGAAATATGCTTTTAGATGAAACAAAAGGAGAAGTTCATCTTGGAGAAGTAATCGAAATGATTATGGACGCATTTGAAATGGTCATTGATGCTGGACCCCTCGCTCGTGAGCCATGCATGAAAATTGCAATTTATTTAGAAGACATAAAACTTCATGAAGATGCAATTCATCGAGGACCAGCACAAGTTTATCCAGCAGTTAGAGAAGGAATTACAGATTCTATGAAAAAATCTGGACCAGCTTTATTTGAACCTTTACAAATTCATGTTATTGAAGTTCCTGAAGCTTTCCTAGGAACAATTACAAAATTAATTGGAGGTAAAAGAGGACAATTATTAGATGTAAAACAGGAAGGAGGAATGATTTATATTAAAGCTAAAATTCCCGTCGCTGAGATGATTGGATGGAGTAATGATTTAAGAAGTGCAACTGAAGGAAGAGGCAGTTCTTCTCTGCTTGAGCAAGAGTTTGATAGAGTTCCTATGAGCCTTCAAGCAGATATTATAAGAAGAATAAGAGATAGAAAGGGTCTCGCAGAGAACCAGTAAAAGCTAGACCCTGCGATAGCCTAAAGTCAATCGAAAGGACTTGCGGAAAACCAGTAAACTAGTTTTCGATACAAAACAAGTTTGCATAGAGAATTAATAAATAAAAATTTATAAGAGAGGGGAAATGGAAAAAGCAAAGATAAATTATATAGTTGATTTCTTCGCAGGAATTTCTTTTTTTATAACCACAATCACTGGACTAATAATCTTTTTATTTTTACCGTCGGGTGTTAGGCAAGGAAGCTATCAAACGTTCTTAGGAATCCAAAAAATATTTTTTTCAGAAGTTCATAATTGGGCAGGAATAATTTTTATTATTCTAGTGCTAATTCATCTAGTTTTACATTGGAATTGGATAATTTGTATGACAAAAAACTTATTTAATAAAAAAGACAAATAAAGATCTTTAAAAAAATAAACAATTAATTAATATTTAAAAATAGAATAAAAAAATAAATTCTCCTCGACAATTTCATTTAAATTTAGAATGTTTTAAAATTAAATAGAAATATTTATAAACCCCTTTTTTCTTGACTAAATTATGGC
>CAZAGO010000010.1:17583-20426 GCA_964485045.1 Candidatus Woesearchaeota archaeon
TTTAAAATTAAATAGAAATATTTATAAACCCCTTTTTTCTTGACTAAATTATGGCAAAGAAGTTAAACACTTCTGGTCCAATTTTAAAATAATACAAAAATAAAAAATGGCTAAAGAAAAACCAAACATGAATGTTGTCTTCGTAGGACACGTCGATGCAGGAAAATCAACAATAGTTGGAAGAACAATGTTTGAGTCTGGACTTGTTTCTGAGCAAGTTATGAAAAAATTAAAAGAAGAAGCTCAAAAATATGGAAAAGCCGGATTTGAGTTTGCTTATATTATGGATAAAGTTAAAGAGGAAAGAGAAAGAGGAGTTACTATTGACTTATCTTATCAAAAAGTAATGACTCAAAAATATCAAATTACAATCATTGATGCACCAGGACACAGAGATTTTGTTAAGAATATGATTACTGGAGCGTCACAGGCAGATGCTGCATTTTTAGTTATTTCAGCTCCTTCTGGAGTAGAACCTCAAACAACAGAACACTTATGGTTATTAAGAACTATGGGTGTAAAAAATATTACTATTGCAGTAAATAAGATGGATGCTGTAAAGTATGATGAGAAAAGATTTAATGAAGTTAAAGAAGAAGTTGGAAAGTTATTGAAGGGTGTTGGAATTGATCCTGCTAATACAACTTTTATTGCATGTTCTGGATTACAAGGAGATAATATTAAGAATAAATCTAGTAATATGGCTTGGTATAAAGGACCAACAATTATAGAACAATTTGATTTGCTTCCTGCTCCTGCTTTACCAACAAATCTTCCATTAAGAATGCCTGTTCAGGATGTATACGAAATTACAGGAATTGGAACTGTTCCAGTTGGAAAAATTGAAACAGGAATAATGAAGATTGGGCAAAAGGTTAAAGTTCTTCCTGGAAGAACTGGAAAAGGCGTTGATGGAGAAGTTAAGACTATAGAAATGCATCATGAAACAATGCCAGAAGCACTAGCCGGAGATAATGTTGGAATTAATATAAGAGGAATTGGAAAGAAAGATATTGCTAGAGGAGATGTTATATGTGACGCTGCTAAACCTTTACCAGTTGTAGAAGAATTTGTAGCAACAATAACAGTAATTAACCATCCAACAGTTTTAGCAAAAGGATATACTCCTGTGTTCCATATTCACACAGCTCAAGTACCATGTCAGTTTGCTGAATTGATTGCACAAATTGACCCAAGAAGTGGAGAAGTTATAAAAGAACATCCAGATTTCTTGAAGAATGGAGATTCTGCAAAAGTAAGAATAAGACCTCAAGGAAATGTTTGTATAGAAACAAGTAAAGATAATCCTTACATGAGTAGATTTGCTGTTAGAGACGCAGGTGCAACAGTTGCTGCTGGAATGTGCAATGAGATTGTAAAACAAAAACAGTAATTTCATAATTTTTCAATAAAATAAATTCTGATAATAAAAAATGATTCTTAGAGAATTACTTTCAAGGGTTATAATTCCTGTTTTACAATGCTGGAAAAATATTTTTTTATAAAAAAATTTAATTAATCTTATTTCCAATTTTTTCTTATTGGAGAAATTATTTTTTCTAATTCTTCTGTTACTGAATTCTTTAAATCTAAAGGATGAATTTTCCCTTGAAAATATTCTTTTTCTAGCTTTTCATAATCATCAAACTCTACGTCTCCTCCAAACTTTTCAGGACGAGAAATTTTAAATCTCTTTATTCTTGGAAAAATTAAAAGCTTTGTTATTTCCAATACAGGATTTTCTTTTATTAATTTCTCTGGGCAATAAGCATTTTTTATCGTTCTTTTAATTTCATCATAATCATCTGTAACAGAAATTCCAGAACCAGGAATAGATTTTGACATTTTTTCTCCTGGACCTTTTAAAGAAGTTATTAAAGGTGTGTGAACTGCTACAAAATCATAATTTAATTCTTTTTTCAAATCTCTTCCAGCCATATGAATCTTCCTCTGTTCAAGGCCTCCTTGAGCAACATCTACTTTCAAATGTTTTATATCTGCAATTTGCATAAGAGGATACATCAACTGAGAAATTGTTGCATTCTCTACATCTCTAGCAACCTCCTGCATACTTCTTAAACCTCTATTAATTGTAGTTGCCTGTGCCATTCTCATAATGTCCAATTGATACTCTTTTTCAAATTGAAAACTACTTCCAAGAACAACTTCTGCATTTAATCCTATCGCTTTTATAGTTTTTCTCCAGTTTTCAACCTCTTTCTTTATTTCTGCTTCGGTGTTTTTTCTATTTAAGAAAGCGTGAACATCTGCAAGAAGAATTTTTACACTAAATCCTGCTTTTTCAAAATCCATAAGTTTTGTAATTGTTACAAAATGCCCGAGATGCATCGGACCAGACGGTTCATAACCACAATAAACTACTGGTTTCTTTTTGATTTTTAATATTTCAAAAAGATCTTTTTCAGAAATAATTTCTTCAGTATTTTTTTTAATCAAATCGAATTTTTTTTGAATGCTATCCATGAAACACTTAAAAGAAGGGATTTTATAAATGTTGTTTTATTAAAAAGGTTTATTAAATAATTTATCTCTATAAGACTTTTATCTTTCTTCTAGAACAATATACTTTATTTATCGCTATAATCTTCTTTATGATTTTGTTTAATAAAAGAGCAGCATTCTTAATATAGAATTTATTATTACCTTTTAGTTTTATTTTAACAGATACAAAAGCGTTATTTTTTGATTTCTAAACCTTTTTATATTTTCATTTTATTGGATAGTATATGGATTGGGATGTAAAAGATCGTATTGAAAAAGGAGAGTATATAGGGAAAGTTATCGCTTTTAGCAGCATTATTTATACATTTGTTATATTCTTA
>CAZAGO010000010.1:20526-25096 GCA_964485045.1 Candidatus Woesearchaeota archaeon
CCTGAAGAAAGAGATCTTTCATCTCCCCACTATTTTAAGTGGAGTAATGTTGGAGGATAAATTTAGAAATTCTCTTAAAAGAAAATAATTGAAAAAAAGAATAAAAAAATAAAAATGCTTCTTATAAACTAAGAAGCTTTATTGTAGTATCTGATGTTGCGAAACTTTTTGCTACGATTACTCTAACGCCTGCTTCTTCAGCAGCAGATGTAACAGAACTTGTAACAATTCCATCCATCACTATAATCGTAGGAGTCACTGAAACTTTCTTTAGAGTTATTCCAATTCCTCTTGAAGAACTTTCCTTTATTTCTTCAAGATTTTCATTTAGAAAAATTGCTTTTCCTGTTCCTTGAATTTCGTTAGAAATCTTCCTAAGAGTTTCTTTCTGTTCTTTATTCAATTCAAGTGCTTCTTGAGGTTTGATTTCTCTTGAAAAATTATAACTTCTAGTTGAATAATCTTTCACAGGAATTCTCTTTCTTAAATTCATAAGAATCTCTTTTCCAGTAAGCTCTTCTACTTCTTTTCCATCTGGCGCAAAAGCGATGTATGCAACTTTTGCATTGTCAAGAACGTTTTGTATTATGAGCTTTCCGCCCCTATCTCCATCAACGAAAAGAGTTATTTCTTTCTCTTTTCCAAGCTCTCCTATTGATTCTGGAAGCTTAGTTCCATTCATTGCAATAACATTGTCTATGCCATTTCTTAGAAGATTCATAACATCTGCTCTTCCTTCAACTACTATAATTTCATAACCTGAAATGTCTCCACATGGAAGTTTTTCTTTTCCATATTCTTTGACTCCAATCATCTTTGCAGAATCTTTTATCTGGTTAGAAATTTCTCTTGAATCAGAGATTCCTTCTATTCCTTGCATAAGCTTTTTTGCTCTATCCAATATATACTCTCTTTTGCTACTTCTTACATCCTCTATTCTCTCTACTTCTATCTGAGAGTCACAAGGACCTATTCTTTCTATTGTTTCAATAGCTGCAGCTATAAGAGTTGTTTCGGACTGGTCAAGCGCGGTAGGTATACTTATCTTACCTGTAGTTCTCTTGTCGCTTCTTTCTAAATCGACTTCTATTCTTCCAATCTTTCCTTCTTTTTGCAGCTCTCTCATCTCTAGATCTGCTCCAAGAAGTCCTTCGGTTTGTCCAAATAGAGCTCCAATTACATCAGGCTTTTCTAATGCCCCTTCCGCTGAAAAGTTCGCATGTATCATATACTTTATTGATACCGGACTTACTTTAGCCATTTTTTGTGTTTTTTTGTTATTTAGTTAATTTGAAGCTATAATAGCCCCATTAGAAAAATATCTCTTTCGCCTTCTTACGAATTTATGCTGTTTTTCCAGGCAAACTGCCTAAATAATGAATGTGATAAATGATATGATTGCGATAATCAAATATTTTTCTAATCTAAGTAGATTCTAGTTAAAAGAGTTTATAAAACTTGTGTGAAAAAATAGAAAACGGAATAAAAAAATAATAAAAAAGTGCAAAAGCACATTAACTAATTATTAAAGACTAAAACTTAATACTTTCTTTTCTTAGCATAACATTCTTTGCAAAAAACAGGCTTACCTTCTGTTGGCTTGAAAGGAACTTCACATTCCTTACCGCACTCAGAACAAGTTGCCTTGTGCATTTCTCTAGGGCCGAAGTCTCTTCTGAAACCGCCGCTTCTATTGCCGCCGCCCCTATTGTTGAAGTTGTTCATACATTTACCTCCGAATACATATAGAAACCTTTTCAGTTTTCTTATGTGGTTCTAAGAAAATAAGTCTGTTTATAAACCTTTGGAAGAAAGAAAAATTTTATTTTAATAGACAATTCTATATAAACTTCCAACATAAGCGACGTATTTTAAGATATCTATAAATGCCCCAGTCCCCTTATTTATTGAAGAAGATACTGGGTCCAATTCAAATTCATTACTCAATCCAGCCATATAATCTTTGTATCCTTTTGGGTGAAATGCCATTCTTATAATATTTTCAAGATTTAACCTTGAATAGTCTTTTTTTGATTCCATGGCATTAAAACAATATTTATACAATATAAATATTTCTATCTTGAAGAAATATCTTTATAAGCTTTGAACCCATTTTATAGAAATGGAAACGAGATTTGGTCCTTCAGGATTAGGAGGAGTGAAAATGCAACGGAGCGGAGTTTTAATCGCTGTTAAATCCGCCGAGGGCGTAGCCCGAGAGTGCAACGTGCCCGAGAAAAATCTTTGATTTTTCGAAGGAGTTTGAGTTGGAGCCCTTATCAAAGACTAAAAAGAAGATAGCCATTTCTTTAATAACCACAAAACTAGTTTTGGTAGAATAAAATAAAAAATCGATATTAAGAATAGGTTGAAAATAATAAAATAAACAATATTAATAGCATTACTTAGAGTTTTAAATTTTAGAAGTTTAATTAATATGATTTTCCTGAAAACAATTGATAGAATAACGGATAAAATTATAGAAAAAACAAGTGCTATTAATACTATTGTTCCAAGTCCTGCGCCAGTATCTAAAAACATCTTAATATCGATTATCTTTGGAGGTTTATATATTTTGACTATTGTTTAGCCCGAACCTCAAATTGAAACTAACATCGGGCTTAAGGGAAGTTGGATTTTTGAGAGTGGAGCGTAGCGACCTCCAAAAATTCAATTTGGGAGAAGACTGCAAGTCCGAACCCTTTAAGCCCTGTTATGTCTTCCGAGGGCTTTAGCCCGAGAGCCTGCAAGGCGTGACAAGAAATTCTGAAAGAATTTCGCAGAGTTAAAATCACTTTTCAGGGTGGGCATTATATAAGAGAAGTTGTTGCGATATTTTTTGCTTCTTTTTTTCCAAAAAAGAAGTTGGGCACTTTTTAGTCTTTGAAAAAATCTTTTAAGATTTCTTTTGTTAGTGCAAGAGATTTATCACTATGATTTTTTAAACTTCTTGATGAACTTCCTTCAAAATAAACATTCTCAACTCTTTTATTTCTTCTTTTAACAGAACGGACGGCAGGAACAAAATCTCCATCTCCAGAAACTAAAATTGCTGTATCAAAGGTATCATCTGCCGAACCATCAACCATATCAACAGCCATGTTTATGTCGTCTTCTTTTATTATGTAATAATGCTTGTTTGTTCCTGTTATGTTTCTTTTTAGTAACTTGCATAAAACTAAGTTAAAATTGGGAATTTGCCGCAATTTAGTAAAAAATTCTTTTTGACTCTTGAATTTTTTGGGATTAAATTCTCTATCTAATTGGGCGTTATAATAATAAATTCCTAATACTTTCCCTTCTCCTGCTAGAAAATTAGCAAAACCTTGAAAATCAAAATTTTTCAAACTTTTATCTTTTCCATAAAGTTTCCTTAACCCAAAATAAAAATTATTTCCATCTATAAAAACAGCAACTCTTTTCATTTGAAAAAGTGCCTATCCCTTGCCGAAGCAAGGACAGGCGTATATGATTATATCAAACTCTTGAGGTATTTATAGTTTTTGGTTGGCTTTTTTTCTGATTTTTTAAAAGAAAATCCATCTTAAGATTAAAAATAAAACAATAATCGCAACTATAATCCCTACTCCCTTTAACATTTTTATAAAACTCTCGTTATCTTCTTGCTCCCTTAATTTTTGCTCTTTTTCTTTTTTTAATTCTTCTTCTTTTTGTTTATTATTCCATTCTTCTATTGTATCTTTTTTTAGAATTATCTTGTATTTCTTAACATTTCCATTTATTTCTATGTCTCTTTCATAAATCTCGTCCTTTTTTATTTTAAGATTTGCAACTATTTCTATGACTCCCTTATGAGTTGTTCCTGTAAATTTCATATTTTTATCTTTTGGAAATTTATTAGGAAATTCTAAGTTCATCATATTCCAAGCAAGAGTAAATGCTAGACTATCTTCAATTCCTTGTCTATTCAAATCTTCAATCATTTCTTCTATACTTTTTCCAAAAATACTCATAAAAGAATTTAGAAAATAGAATTTATTAACCTAACTATTGTTCAATAAAAGTATTTGTTACTCTTTTTGATTCTAACCAATAATGAATCCACCCATAATTAACCAATCCTACAATTAATATTTGAACTATCCCTTCAAATCCTCTAAAAATAAGAAGTATGATTAATGTAGCAATTATATTATAAATTAGCATATAAACATTCCATAAAATTGCTTTTCTTGAATATTGAAAAATAAGAATAATTGAATTTAATCCTAATATAAATCCAACTACTCCTAAAATAACTGCTATTTTTCCCAATAAAGAATTATCTAAAAAAGAGAAGATTAAAGGGTATATACTTGAAAGTGCCCATAAAAACCCTATTAAAAGTAAGATAACATAAAATAATAACCATCCACCAATTCCTTTTAATTGTTTATTTTTATTTTCTTCTTTCATTTAATCATTAAAAAAATAAACTTTAATAATCTATCGTAAAAGTGCCCAAAATAAATCCTGAAACGAAGTTTCAGCAAATTGTCCGAAGGACAGAGCAACAACTTCTCCTATTGGGTGGGAAAGAAAAGTTATTTTAATTAGACATAACATCGGG
>CAZAGO010000011.1:0-23029 GCA_964485045.1 Candidatus Woesearchaeota archaeon
ACTATAAAACCAGAATTAACAATTAAAGAAGCAATACAAAAAATGAAAAGACTTAAATTTAATAGGTTACCAGTGATGAAAGGTAAAGAGTTAGTAGGGATAATTACAATTAAAGATATTCTAAGTTTTAATCCAGAATTCTATCCGGAGCTTGAAGAATTTGAAAAAATAAGAGAAGAGTCGGAGAAACTTAAAAGACTTGGTATAAAAGAAAAGTTCAAAGAAGGAATTTGCCAAGAATGCGGGACTTTTGGAATAATCTCAAAAGTGGATGGAAATTGGATTTGTGAAAGCTGCAAAGGTGACTTGTAAAATTTATTCTATTAGATTAGTTGAATTTACAAAAACTTTATATTTATCTTGACTAAGAAAGAAATTCTCAACTCCTTCGCATATTTCTCTAGGCACATTTCCATTAGAAATCATTTGAACTTCACAGTAAGAAGTATTAATTAGAGCAATATCCACTGGTTCAGAATTATAGGGAGATTTGTACTGTAAAAGAGCAATGCGTTTATTAGGGGCATAATTTAAGCTTAGTGAAGAGCTTACAAATTTAAGTTTATTCTCAAATTCAGATTCTTCCATTAAATTGCTAAGGGAAATTTTCATTCTTATCTACCAATAGAAGAGTATTTAAATATTATTTTTCTTAGATTATTAATCAAAGAGGAAAAATGCCCGAAAAAGAAAAAGTATTTTCAAGCAAAGTAAAATATGGTGAAATCTTTAATTTTGCCGAGTATTATAAATTCTGTTATGATTGGATTGATGAAGAAGGTTTTTGGATTGTTGAAGATAAGTATGTTGAAAAATTAAAAGGAGATGCTAAAGAAGTTGATGTAGAATGGACTTGTAAGAAAAAAGTTACAGACTATTTCTTATTTGAGTTAAAAATTAAATTTAAAGTTATCAATATGAAGAAAATAGAAATTAATTATGGAGGAAGCAAAATAAATACTAATAAGGGAACTGTTGAAACGAATGTTAGTGGGACTCTTGTAAGAGATTATGAAGGAAAATTCGAAACTTCTGGCCCTTTAAAATTTTTAAGGGGAATTTATGAAAAATGGGTTATTCCTTCAAGAGTTGAAGAGTTTGAAGGAAAAATAAATGATATCTGCAACGATTTTCTAGGACAGGCAAAGTCTTATCTTGATATAGAAGGAAAAAAGTAAAGAAAGAAAATGTTTATATATACCTTCTTCTAATATTTTTTCATGAAAAACATCTTTTTAATTTTAGCAATTTTAGTATTTGCTCTTCCGGGAGTTCTTGCTCTAAATATTGTTGTTGAAAAACAAAGTGATAATGAGGTTTATATTCCTGAGATTGATAATCCAATAATTTTTGATTTAAAAATTACAAATAATGGGCCTTCAAATTCCTTTGAGTTTTATAATCTAGTTGGATTTGAAATGTCGCCAACTGAAAAAGTTCAGATAAATCAAGGAGAAACCAAAAATGTCAGGTTACAAATTTCTCCTATAGGAGTGTTAAAACAAAGAGGAGGCTATAGCTTTTCTTATTATATAAAAGGAAAAGATTCCTCTGAACTTAAACAAAGCTTAATTTTTAGGATAATAGAGTTTGAAGATTTGTTTGAAGTTGGTGCTGGAAATGTAGATCCTACTTCTAATACAATAAAAATCTATATATATAATAGAGAAAATTTCGATTTTAAAGAATTAAATGCAAAGTTTATTTCTCCTTTTTTTAAACTTGAAGAGCAATTTTCTCTTGGACCTAATCAAAGAAAAGAATTTACTATTCAGTTAAATAAAGAAGATTTTAAAGAGCTTACTGCAGGATTTTATACTCTTAAAACAGAAGTAAGTTTTCAAAAACAAATAGCAACAATAGAATCAGTTATAACTTTTGTTCAAAAAGATTTATTAGTCACCACAAAAAAAAGTTATGGAACAATAATAAATACCGAAGTTATAGAAAAAAGAAATGAAGGAAACACAGTAGTTGAATCTGAAACAGTTATAATAAAAAATATTTTTTCAAGAGTCTTTACTAGTTTTAATCCAGAACCAAATACTGTTGAAAGAACTGGTTCTACAGTTTATTACTTTTGGAAAAACTCTGTACAACCAGGAGAAGTACTAACAATTGAATCTAAAACAAATTGGCTTTGGCCTTTATTTTGCATAATTTTTATAATAATAATAGTCATTTTTGCTAAGAAATATTCTGAATCCGATTTAAAACTTATAAAAAGAATATCCTTTGTAAGAGCAAAAGGTGGAGAATTTGCTTTAAAAATTTCCTTAACAGTCAAAGCAAGAAATTATATAGAAAAAGTAGTTTTAGTAGATAGACTTCCACACATAGTTAAACTATATGAACAATTTGGAAGAGAAACTCCTTCAAGAATTGATGAAAAGAATAGAAGAGTTGAATGGAGCTTTGATAAACTTGAAGAAGGAGAAATAAGAGTAATTAATTATATTGTTTATTCTAAAGTCGGCGTTCTTGGAAAGTTTGCTCTTCCTCAAGCAACGGCAATATATGAAAAAGATGGAAAGATAAAAGAGGCTGTTTCCAATAAAGCTTTTTATATGTCTGGACAGAGAATAAAAGATTTAGAATAATTTTTTATAATAAAAAGATTTAAGAGAGATACTTCTGATAGAAAATTGTTAAGCCGCCATCGCATAATGGTATTGCACACGATTGGAAATCGTGGCCCTTTCGGGCTTCGGAGTTCGATTCTCCGTGGCGGCGTAAAATATAAAGGAGAAGTAGACTTTTTATTTTCTTATTTTTTTAGAGAGAAGTTTTATTAGATAATATCCACTTCCAAACAAAACTATCCCTGGAAGAAGAGCAATTCCTGCAGTAGGAGCTAAAATACTTGTTCCTATTGCTCCAATAGTTCCAGCTCCAACTCCTTCAAGAATATTTACTGCTTCATTTACGGAAGATTCTACATTTTTTTGAAGAGCATCTATTTGCATAACCATTTTTCCATCTTTTAAAATTCTTATTTTTCTATCTTCTTCTGAAATTAAAACTACAAGGTTTCCTTTTTTCTTAGAAGCAGTCAATCCAGCACTATGTCTTGTTCCAAAATTCTTGAAAGTAGTGGTAGACTTTATCATTGCTCCATAAGCTTTAAGCAAACCATTATTATCAATTATTATTGCTCCATCCATAAGAGCAAGAGACTCTAGGAGTTTTGGATTATCCATTACTTTAAAAGGAGGAACAGTTTGATCAATTAATACTTTATATTCTATATCTCCGACGACAAATAATGCTCCTTCCCCTCGTTTAGCAATTCTTAATCCAACTTGAACAAGAACTTCTTCTAATTTTTTTAAAGATTTGTTATCCATATTTTTTTTAAGAAAGATATGTATTTAAATATTTTCAAATTCTTTTTGGTATTAATAATTATTAAGCCCCTATAGTTCAGTCTGGATAGAACACAGGTTTGCGGAATCTGTAGCCGAGGTTCAAATCCTCGTGGGGGCATAAAGGAAAAATAAATTTTTATATAGTCTGAGTGAATTAGATAACCATGATAAAAATAATAAAAAGAGCATTTATTAACGGAATTGGAACAGCAGTATATATTATTCTAGTCGCTTCATTTATGTTTTACCTTCAAAATTTAGCTCCAAAAGAAGATACAATACTTGCTATATTTTCTATACTCTTACTATTTGTTTGTTCGGCAGCAGTAACAGGTTTTTTAATTTTTGGAAAGCCTGTAATGTTATATCTAGACGGAAAAAAGAAAGAAGCAGTTTCATTACTAATCTATACATTCATAATTATTTTCCTTATAACTCTTATAATTTTTATTCTTTTGATAGGAAACTATAATTTTTAAACTCAAAGATTTTATAAATAACTTATATTTTTATACATATGAAAAAGGGAATTTTTTTTATTTATACTAAAGAAATCTTATTTATAATTATAGGAATTCTTTCGGCGGGTTTTGGACTTAAAGGTTTTTTAATTCCTAACGGTTTTATAGATGGAGGAATAACCGGAATTTCTCTTTTAATTTCTCATATTAGTTTTCTTCCAATCTCTTTGGTTATTTTTGTATTAAATATCCCATTTATGTTTTTGGCAATAAGAAATGTCGGAAAAACTTTTGCTATAAAAACTTTTTTGGCAATACTTGGTTTGTCTCTCTGTCTTTTATTTATAGACTATCCAATTATTACATTTGATAAAATTCTTGTGGCTATATTTGGAGGGTTTCTTTTGGGTGCAGGAATAGGTCTATCTGTTAGAGGAGGTTCAGTTTTAGATGGAACCGAAGTTCTTTCAATTTATTTGAATAAAAAAACAGGATTTAGTATGGGTGAATTAATATTTATTCTAAATATTTTTATTTTCTCTTTTGCTGCATATATTCTAGGCGTTGAATCTGCTCTCTATTCTATTCTTACTTACCTTGCCGCATCAAAAACAGTGGATTTCTTTATTCAGGGAATAGAAGAATATATTGGATTAACTATTATTTCTAAAAAAAGTGAAAAAATAAGAAAGAACCTCATTGAAGTATTTGGAAAAGGTGTGACAATTTACAAAGGACAGGGAGGATATTGTAATGGGTATTCAGAATGTGGAGAAATTTTATTTACATTTGTAACTCGTCTTGAAGTTACAAAAATAAAAAATGGAATTATTCTTTTAGATCCTCAGGCAGTAATAATTGAACAGGGTATAAAAGAAGTTAGAGGAGGAATTATTAAAAAAAGACCTCTTCATTAGTGAAATTTAAAAAGGGAAAATAACTCATAAAAGAAAGGTGTAATTATGGAGAGAGGGAAATTAATTTATTTTTTAGTATTAGGTTTAGTGTTTTTTCTAGTTCCTTTTTCTAGTGCAATAGTAGAAACATATTGCGTAGAGGCTTCAGTTACGGATATAAGTCCAAGTTCAATAGGGATAGATGAAGAATTTACAATTGGAGTACAAATAGAAAATTGCGGTTCTAAAATTCCAGAGTTTGTATACTTTGAATTAATCACTATTCCAACAGATGTCTCTGTAAAAGAGGCTTTAAAGATTAAGGTTTCTAATTTATACTACGGGAATAGTGAAAGATTTATACTTTACCATATGAGAATTGCCGAAGACGCTGTTCCTGGAGAACATATAATAAAGACAAGATTATCTTATGGAGACGAGGATTCTTCAATAATAAAAGACGATAGTATCGTTTTTGAAGTTAGAGGTGAAAGTGCCGAGTTAAATATAGCTTCTGCTAAAACAAAACCGGTTCTTCCTATAGAGGGAGAGACAGTAGAATTAACTTTAAGACTTGAAAATACTGGAAAAGGAACGGCAAAGTCCGTAAAAATATATGCAGATCATCCTTTTAAAGGAGTTAAACAGGCTTTTATAGGTTCTTTAAGAACTACAGAAGATGGCCCAGCAATATTTACTTTTGTAGCCAATGAATCTGGAGAGTTTGAATTTCCAATAACCATCGAATACAATGATGATTTTGGAGATAAAGAAACAAAGACGAATATAGAAATAAATGTTTTAGAGAAAGAATCAAATATCGGAAAAATTATTTTTATTATTTCTTTAATTGCTTTCATTGGAATAATCCTTTTTTATTTTATAAGGAAAGGAAAATCGAAAGATAGAATTATACATCAGCTTCTTAAGGGAAACCACCATACTGGAAAAGGTGGAAAATGAAATGCTTAATGATGTAAAAGTTGGATATTTAAGCGCAATTAGTTCTCTAAAAAGAGGAAATAAAAAAACCTCTCTTTTTATTGTCATAATACTAGGATTGATTTTTATGAATCTCGTTTTTCTTCCGGCTTTAATAAATGGAATGATGGGTTTTTTTGTTGGAATGGTTCAAGATTATTCTTATGGAGATATCATGATAGAACCTAACGAAAATCAAATTTATATAGAAAATTCTGAAAATATACTTCAGAAGGTTAGAAGTGTAAATGGAGTTACTTATGCTACTAAAAGATTACTGGTAGGAGGGTCTGTAAAATATAAACAAAAAGTTATAGGTTCTAATATAATTGGAATTGTTCCAAGAGAAGAAGAAAGTGTTTCAAAATATGCTCAAGTGGTTACTCAGGGAGAATTTTTAGGAGATATTTCTAGAGATGAAATAATGGTGGGTTCGATTCTTGCCGGATTTAGTTCTGCTTCTCAGATTTATGATAATCTTGGAGGAGTCCCAGTTGGCTCTATTGTAAATATAACTTATAGCAATGGGGTAGAGAGAAGTTACAAAATCAAAGGAATCCACGAGGGTGCAACGGAAATGACCGATTTGAATATTTTAATACATTACAAAGAGTTAGAGGATGTTTTTGGAATTGAGAATAAAGCATCTTCCGTGATTGTAAGAATAGCCAAGAATGAGAATGAATTAGAAGTTAAAGAAAAAATTATTGAAACTGGAATAAATGAAAAAGTTTTTACTTGGCAAGAGAAAGCTGAAGCATTAGTTAAACAAGCAATACAAAGTATGGGTTCAATAGGGATTATGTCAAAAATTATAAGCTTGATAGTTGGGGCCTCTCTTATTTTTATAATTATTTATATAAATACTTTAAATAGAAGAAGAGAAATAGGGATTTTAAAAGCAGTAGGAATTACTCCTAACTCAATAAGATTATCTTATGTGTTAATAAGTTTATTTTATGCAACTCTTGGAATTCTTTTTGGGTTGACTATGTTTGCCACTTTAACACTTTATCTCCAAGCAAATCCCATTGTATTTTATGAAACATTAACAATTTTTCCAATAGTTGATATAAATGATTTAGTTCAGAGTAGTCTAGTCATGTTGGGTATGTCAATTGTAGCAGGTTTTATTCCTGCATGGTTTGTAACAAGACAGGATATATTAAAAGCAATTTGGGGAAGATGATAGAAATAAAAAATCTTAAAAGACACTACAAATCTGGAGGATTAATTGTAAAAGCAATAGACGGAGTTTCATTTAAAATAGAAAAAGGAGAATTTATCGCAATTATTGGTGCAAGTGGAAGCGGTAAAACTACTCTTCTGAGGGTTCTTGGATTAATAGATCATCCAACTGGAGGAGAATACTCTATTAAAGGATTAAATGTAGAACGTTTACCAGAAAAAGAAAGAACATATTACAGATTAACTCAACTAGGTTATGTTTTTCAAGATTATGCACTAATAAATGAAATGAACGCGTTAGAAAATGTTTATATTGTTTCACTAATGCAAGGAAAATCGAAACAAGAATCAATTCAAACCGCTCTTGAAGCTTTAAAAAAAGTCGGTTTAGATGAAAAAGATAAAAGAGTTCCAGATGAATTATCTGGAGGAGAGAAACAAAGAGTTGCCGTTGCTAGAGCTATTTCAAATAATCCAAGCATTCTTTTTGCGGACGAACCGTGTGCAAATCTAGACACTAACACCTCAGAACAGGTTTTGAAAGTTCTTAAAGACTTAAACAAAAAATATAATCAAACAATTATTATGGTAACTCACGAACCATGGCATTTAAAGCATGTTTCAAGAGTAATTGAACTAAAAGATGGATTAATTATAAAGGATAAAAAAATAAAAAATTAATTTTTAATAATTTTTTTCTAAAACCTCATAATAACTTTGAGGATGATTGCATGCAGGACAAACATTTGGAGCTTCTTCTCCTTTATGGACATATCCACAATTTCTACATTTCCACTCAACTACTAAATCTTTCTTAAAAACTTTTCCTTCTTGTATGTTTTTAAGGAGTTTTCTATACCTTTCTTCGTGTTTCTCTTCTACTTCAGCAATTTCTTTAAATGAATCAGCAATTTCATCAAAGCCTTCTTCTCTAGCAGTTTTTTCAAATTCTGAATAAAGAGTTTCCCATTCTTCTTTTTCACCATTTGCAGCGTTAAGTAAATTTTCAGAAGTGTTTCCTATTTTTCCTGCAGGATAAGAAGCAGTAATTTCTAATTCTCCTCCTTGGAGATAATTAAAAAATACTTTTGCGTGCTCTTTCTCATTATCAGCTGTTTCTAAAAATATTGCAGAAATTTGTTCATATCCTTCTTTTTTAGCAACAGAAGCAAAAAAAGTATACCTATTTCTTGCCTGGCTTTCTCCAGCAAAAGATTTCAATAAATTTTTTTCGGTTTCACTTCCTTTCAATTGATTATCTTTTCTTTCCATATTCTTTAAAAACGATGGTCTTTTTTAAATGTTTTGGGACGAGAAAAGAGTTAATAGTCATGTTTTTAAATTCTAGAGCTTATTAATACTATATGGAAGATAAAAAAGGGGGAATTATTGAGGCATTTTTTTCAATTCTTCTAGGGATTTTCCCTTCTTTTCTACTTTTTTCCATTTTTAATCAATCAGGATTTTCAATAATAAGATATAAAGATTTTTTAATTGATTTTAATTCTTCTTGGGCTTCGTGGGTTTCTATAGTTATAATCACGATAGTAGTTTTTTTTCTTCTAAGAATAATACAGTCCAAGAAAAAAAAAGCAGCGATTCTTCTAATTGGAATAGGTTTTGCTATTGGGACAGTTATTTTAATTCTTTATGCAAATTTTTTACTAGGAAATGATCTTTTAGTAAAACTTTCATCAGATAAAGAGCATATCTTTTTTAACGATTCTTCAGAACAAAGCGTAATATTTACTATGTCAACACTAATGAATCCTTTTTGTATAGCTCATTGTGAGTATTCTTTTGTAGATTTAAGTTCAGGAGAAAATATAGATTCTGGAGAATTTATTTCTGCTTCTCTTTTTCAAAAGAATCAAGAATATAAGTTTACCAACGAAGGTCAAATCATAGGGCAAAAACTTCACAAATTTGAAATAGTTTGCAACAGTCAAAAAACTAAACTTTGTTATACTAATGAAGAAAATAGCAAAAGAAGTATTCTGATAACTATAAATTATGATTTAAGTGAGGAACAAAAAATAAAAAATCAAATTTCAAAAGAAGAAATAATTTTCTTAGAAAAAGAGATATATAATTTTACGAAGATTATAGAAGAAACCGATATTGTTTTGAAAGAGGCAAGTAATTTTATTCCTGTTCAAGATTTTATTTCAGAACTAAATAATCTTTCAAATTCTCTTTCAGATTTAAATAAATCTTTTTTATACTTAAAAGAAAAATGGATGTCTCAAGAATATTTAGTATTTGAAGAGGAGTTTCCAATCTTAAAGAAAAGATTAAATCCTTTAGTTGTTAAAAGAGATATATTTACATCGAATATAAATTCAAACGTTTCTAAGTATAATCATCTTTCTAAAAGTCTTGAAAACTTAAAAAAATTTATAGAAGATATGAACTCAACAAAAATGTCTGAGGGATTGTGTCAAGAAACGAATAAGCTTATATTAGAATTTAATCAAACAGTTTATTTTTTCAATCAAAAATCTAATCTTTCAGAAAAAGAAAAAAGAGTAAACAATTTTTTATGGAAAGTGAATGAGATTTATGATGCTTCTAAGGATGGAGGAGAATACGTTTGCATCTTAACAAATTCAATAAAAGCTGAAAATTTAACCCAGATAAGAAATATCTCGGAAATAGTTATCATTCAAGATTTTTATTTAGAAGACCCTTATCCTATTTGTTGTATTTATGGAAAATGTGAAAGATGTTGTGATGAATCATGTTCAAATAAATCCTACCCTGTAATTTTTTTGCATGGGCATAGTATTAATAAGGCTACTTCTGCAGATTATAGCTTAGATACCTTTTCAAGAATGAAATCAGAATTAGAAAATGAAGGGTATATTAATGCAGGTTCAGTAATTATTTCCAAATCAGAAGAACAAAAAGGTTTATGGGGGAAAACAAATGCTCCAATTGAAGTCACGGCAAGTTACTTTTTTGATATAACTAAGAGTGAAACAGGAGAAGAAACAATAGTTCCTTCTAAAACTGTTGGAATAGATACTTATGCCTTGAGATTAAATGATTTAGTAAAAATTGTAAAAGAAAGGACAGGAAAAGATAAAGTAATAATTGTAGCACATAGCATGGGAGGACTTGTAACAAGAAGATATGTGAATATATTTGGAGAAGAAGATCTTGATAGAATTATACTAATATCTGTGCCAAATCAAGGAATAGAAGCAGAGATAAAAAATTATTGTTCTTTAATTGGTTCAAAAATGGAGTGTGAGGATATGGATAAAGATGGAATTTTTATAAATAAACTCTCAAATGCACGAAATATAAGTATTCCATTGTATAATATAATAGGGAATGGGTGTAAAATGGGGGAAGTTTCTGGAGATGGAATTGTAACTGAATCAAGTCAGTATCTAATTGGTGCAAAAAATTATTATGTTGAAGGAGTTTGCAATGAAGTTGCTCTAGAATTTGTTCATGGAGAACTCCTTAACCCAATCAAATATCCTAAAACTTTAGAGTTATTAAAAGAATTTTTAAAAGAAGAAGTTTAAAATTATTTTTTCTTATCTTTTATTTTGTAATTTTCTTTTGCTTTAAAACCCTCTTCTAAGTGCAGTAAAATAGCTCCAAAAGATGCAAACAATACTGCTAAAAAAAGAAAAGCTCTAAGAATATCTGAGGTTATAGCAAAACCAAAATAAATTATGAAATCGTAGAATACATATATAAAAAAAGTTAATGCAAAACCATATGCAAAAAGCTTTTTCTTTCGCACAGCAATGTCTAAACATAAAATAAAAACTATCGCCTCTAAGATTATTGACAGTATTTGAAAATTCATTTTATTTTTTTAAATGGTCAAAACTCTAAGCAACTCATAAACTAAAAATGCTGGCCAAACGAGGGATTTTAAAATACCAAGCACACCCATCCAAAAGCCAGTAGCAGCCGAAATATAATAGACTGCTGCTCCTATAACACCAAGTCCATAAACTGCTTGCCCAGAATTCCCGACACAACACGGATTATCTTTTCCTCTTTTAAAAATATTCCGTTTTATCAAGCTCTTTTTCATAAGATAATAATTAAAAAAGAGTATATAAATTTAATTAATAGTGTTCATTCTAACCAATAGGAAAAGAATTAAAATTTAGAAATATTTTTAAATCAAGAATACCTAAAATTAAAAAGAGAGAAAAATGGCATTTACTATTCAATACCTTTCCATATTCATTGAGTTATTGGTGGCAATAGCTGGACTTTTTATTGTATTTAATAAAAAGAAAAATTATGGATGGGGCTTTTTTATAACTTTCATCATATATGTATTTTATGATATTGCGAGACTATTAAATTTGAACATATCGAATAATATTTTATACTTTTCATTTTTTATTGCTTCACTATCTGCATTATGGACTGTTTGGGAGAGTTATAAAAGAAAATGATTTCTTTTTCTTTTATAGGATTAATTATAATCGTTATTGCGTGGTTGATTCAACTGGTTTCAATGCACAAATCGAATAAGATAAATCCATTTTTTGTATCTGGTTATGCTTTAGGTGTATTATTTCTTGTTTATGCAGGATTTAGTGCCAACATGATTACATTAGCGGTTGGAAATCTAATGAGTTTTATTGTTTCAGTTTTTGTTTTTATACTTCTTTTGAAAGGAAAGAAAAAATCTTTCATTCGTACTAAATGATTTATTTTAATAGCAGAAATTATAAAATAAAATTAGACTGTGTGACAATCTAATTTATTGTACCATTCCGTATTTTTTATTTTTTGCAGTCATTTTAAGAAAATATCTTAATCTTATATTAAAAATTTCTGAATGAATTCTAGCAGATTCTATCCACCCAATACGAACTCGTTTATAAGATTCTGGAAATTTTTGAAAATTTTCCCAAGTTTTCTTATCTTGCTTTAAGTATTTGAGTATATCTTTTTTAATTATTAATTTCAAATTTTTTGAAGAAGTATCCATCAAAGGCTTTACTACGGAAAGCCCCGTAGGAGTCATCTTATTTTTTTGAATAAGCTGTCGTATACGCTCTTTATTCATTTCAGAGAGCTTGCTTTTTGGTTTCCTTGGAGAGAATCTTTGAGCAAATTTTTCTTCATCAATTCCCTTAAGAGTACTATCTATCCACCCATAGCAAAGTGCTTCTTCAACAGCATCATTGTAGGATATTCTTGGTTTGCCAGATGATTTTCTATAATAAATTAACCAAATTTCTTTTTCTTTATTATAATTTTTAGCAAGCCATGAACGCCAATCATTTCTATTGACAAAATATAGTGTTTTCCCTAGATTCATAACTTACTTATGAAATTTTTTATTTAAATATATCTCTAAAAAGCTTTTTTAGATGTAATTATAAAGTGACTACTAGAACAAAGTTTAAATATTCCTTCTTATTTATAAAATCATGAAAAAATCAAATGCAATTCTTTTGATAGTAGCATTATTAGGTTTATTGATAATCCTTATTTCAATATTTGTAACCATTTTTTTTGAATTAGATTTAGTTGAAAATCTCATTTTTGGATGGGGGATAACAATTATTTATGCCCTTTTTGCCCTGATCCTGATGAGAAAAGCAATTTATCTTTCTGTTGAGATAAAAACAAAAGAAATTATAAGAGAGGTGGAAAAGCCAGTTTATATTGAAGAATCAAAGAAAAAATTAGTCATTCCAAAATATGATTATGTTGCATCTAGCCAAACGCAAACATATCATAAAAGAACGTGCAGATTGAGCAAATTAATAAAAAAGAAGTTTAAGATTCAAAATAACGATGCCTCTTTTTTTGTAAAAAACAAATTCAAGCCTTGTAAGATTTGTATAAAAAAGTAATAAAATACAGCGGGGTGGGCTTGTAACAAAAAATATTTGGCGTGGCTATCTCTTCTACCCACTACAATCTTAAATATCAAATGTAGATGGTAAAACTTTAAAGTAAAAAGCAAAAGATTTAAATAATATCAATTGATATGGTAATTATGAATACAACTAATGAAATTGCTTCTGAATTTGCTAGATCCCCTACCCTTCAAACAGTTTTGATGGTAGAGAAATTTATTGATAAAAATAGTGGGGGTTATAAGAAAACTGATTTGTTTAATAATTTACCCAGAAAGGTTATGTGGCAAACATTTCAAGTAATAATGGAATATTTAGAAAGTATTAGAAAAATTGCTTATGATAAAGATGGTTATGTGGTGTATATTTGGAACCCAGAATTATATAATAAATACAAAAATAGAAAAGATTTAGAATTGAATCCAAAATAATTTTTGTGGATGAAAATTTGAAAGAAGCATTTGAAGGGTTGGAAGGAAAAGATGAAAGGCTTTTTAAGGAGATAAGAAATGCCCTAAATGTAATAAAAGAGAATGCTTTCTTTGGGAGGAATGTGAAGAAAGAATTAATTCCAAAGAATCTAATTCAAAAATATAAGATAAACAACTTATGGATCTATAATCTTAGAAAGGATTGGAGATTAATCTATACAATCACAAATAATGAAGTAGAAGTATTGGCTATCGTTCTTGATTGGATGGACCATAAAGATTATGAAAAATTATTTGGTTTTTAATTTAAATCTTAAGTATCATAGCGGGGGTGGGATTTGAACCACACGACCTCCGGGTTATGGGCCCGACGAGCACTCCAGGCTGCTCTACCCCGCTATATGCAAAATTCCTAAAGGGTTTTGTATCCACAATAAAATAAGGAATTTATGATTAATAAACAATATTTAGTTTAACTTTTAAAGGTTTCTAAAAAATAAAAATCAAGAAAGATAAAATATTAAAAATAAAAAAAATAAAATTATTATTAGTCTTGTACTGCGTAGTATATCATATACAGTGCTGCAAGAGCAACGAGTACATAGACAGTTTTAGCAATGGCTCCATAACCAAAAGAAAGTAGTTCTACTAGATCATATCCAAAGGCATACAACCCCCAGTTCAAACCACCGATTATGACCAAAACTAATGCAGTCCAGTCAAGCCAGTCCTTTTTCATAAGTAACCCACCTCCTTATAATGAATAAAAATATAAGGTCATTAAGACTTTTATACTTTTCTGAAAGAGATTATGTTTAGATTATTAGCTATATTTTGCATTTTAAACAATCTTTAAATACTATTATATTTTTCCTATAAAATAAATAAGCCAGTATTGCATCATGATGGGAACTTGTGTTCACGTCATTGCGAAATAAATAAGCCAGTATTGCATAGTGGTAGAATCTTATTGAAGCTCAAAAAGTCTAAAAAGACTTTTAGCTATCACTCTGCTAGAATTAAGCCAGCATCGCATAGTGGTATTGCATCGGATTGCTAATCCGAGCCCTTCGGGGCCCCAGGGTTCGATTCCCTGTGCTGGCGTTTAGCTGATATTGACTTAATTCAGTTCAAAATGAAAAGAATAGAAATATCAAAAAGAGAGAAAATTTCAATTGCTATTTGGTTAACTTTGTTCTTTTCTGTTCTTCTATGGTCTGGAATAAATCCTGCAGATAGATTTATTTGGATTCTTGAAGTTTTTCCAGCAATTATAGGTTTAATCATTCTTATAATCTCATATAATAAATTTAAGTTTACACCTTTAATTTATTGGTTAATTTTGATTCATTGTATAGTTTTAATGATTGGAGGACATTACACTTATGCAGGAGTTCCTTTTTTTGATAGCATAGGAAATTTCTTTGAATGGGAAAGAAATAATTATGATAAAATTGGACACTTTATGCAAGGATTTGTTCCAGCATTAATTGCAAGGGAACTACTAATAAGATTAAAAATTATTAATAAGAAAAAATGGATTTCTCCTATAGTCCTATCAATTTGTTTATCTATAGCTGCAATATATGAGTTCATTGAATGGTTTGTCGCATTACTGGTTGGAGAGAGTGCAGAAGAATTTTTAGGAACACAAGGTTATGTATGGGATACTCAATCTGATATGTTTCTTTGTTTAATTGGAGCATTTATCGCTCTAATAACTTTGTTTAGAATTCATGACAAACAAATTGAAAAAATGAATAAATAAGAGTTTATCTTTTTTTTCTATGAAAATTAAAGGGTCTTGCTATTATGCTTTGATTTCTTCCTCTAGAAAAATCTCTGTTATCTCTTCTTGAAAAATTTTCTCTTCTTCCAAAATTAGAATTTCCTCTTCTTCCAAATCCCGAATTTTCTCTTCTACCACTACTCTCTCTAGATCTTTCACCCATTCTTGCACTTATAAAAACCTTTTCAACGTCAGGGGTCTCTTCTTTGATTATATTAAATTCCCCTCTTTCCATTATCTTTCCAAAATTTTCATAATCTCTGCTTGCTACAATATTTATTACTTTCCCTATTTTTCCAGCCCTCGCAGTTCTTCCAATTCTATGAACATAATCTTTACTGTCTTTAGGAGAATCATAATTGTAAACGTGAGAAATACCTTTTATATCAAGCCCTCTTGAAGCAACATCTGTACAAACTAAAACATTTACTTTCTGAGAATTAAATTTCTCCATTGTTACATCCCTTTTTTTCTGAGAGTGGCCTCCATGAATTGCAAGAGCATTTATTCCTTGAGCCTTCAAATTATTTGCTACAAAATCTGTATTCTTTTGAGTATTACAAAAGACCATAACTAATTGCGATTTTTCTTTTTTAAGCAAATGAACGAACAATGAAAATTTTTTAAAATCTTCTACATCATAATATTTTTGTTCCATTTTTGAAGGATCTACATAAGACTCTGCAGAAACTTCCTTTGAATTTACCATATACTTTTTAGAAAGATGAACTATATCTGCAGAAATAGTAGCAGAAAACAAAAGAGTTTGTCTCTCTTTTGGGCATTTATAAATTATTTTTTCAACATCATCCTGAAAACCCATATCAAGCATTCTATCTGCTTCATCTAAAACAAATATCTTAACTTTTCTTAAGTCTAAAGTTCCTCTTTGAAGATGATCTAAGACTCTTCCAGGAGTTCCTATAACTGCATCAGCAGTTTCTAATTTTTTTATTTGAGGATTTATTGGAACTCCCCCATAAATAGGAACGATATTAAGATGTTTGTATTTTGAAAACTTATGCAATACTCCAGAAATTTGTTCTGCAAGTTCCCTTGTTGGGGCCAAAACTAGAGATTGAATTCCTTTTCCTCTTTCCAAAAAAGCAATTATTCCACAGGCAAATGCTAAAGTTTTTCCAGAACCAGTTGCAGCTCCAGCTATAACATCTTTCCCTTCCATTATAAGTGGAATGGACTTTTCCTGTATTTCTGAAGGTTTTGAAAAGCCATACTCTTCAATTACTTTTAAAACAGGTTCAATAATTCCTAGTTTTTTAAATAATTCCATTATTTGCATTAAATTGTCGAATATATTCCATTCGAATAGGTGAGAAAAAGACTAAATTATTAGCTGTTTCTCCAACATGTTAATCCACTTCAATGTGAAATTAACCTGTTTTTAACAATATTAATAAAAAACTAAAACAGGATGGGTATATAAACCTTTTTTAAAAAAATAAAAAAAAGAAATAGTGTTTAAAGGAAATCTTATTCCTTAATTTTCTGAAGATTCCTCTTCTGAATCCTTTTCAGGTTCTTCTTGTTCTTCTGAAGTCGTATCCGAGGCTTCTTCCGAAGCATCTTCTGTTGATTCTTCCTCAACTTCAGATTTGTTTTCATTTTCTTCCATTTAAAAAGAATCTAAAAATGCTTATTAAATGTTTGGTTTTTTATTCAAATATTATTTCATCTTTTCAAAGAAATACAAGTTAAACAAAAATACGAATCCTCCAAGAAAAACTCCTCCCAAAACATCACTAAACCAGTGAACACCCAAATATAATCTCCCTATAAGAATTATAAAAATAAGAAATATTGAAAAAAAAGTTATAGTCATTTTTTCTTTTTCTTTAAAATATTTTCTTGAAAGATAAATCAAACTACAGAAGAAGACAATAGCCATAACAGCATGCCCGCTTGGAAATCCAAATCCCGTTTCAAGAAAATTTTCTGGTCTTTGTCTTTGAATTATTTCTTTGAAAATAAAACTAAAAAATAATCCTAGTAGAGAAGCACTTAGAAGAAATAAAGAATCTTCTTTTTTCTTCTTTAAAAAGAGAACAAAAGATAAAACTAAAGAAAATGCCGCAATATTTAATGGATCAAATATCCCTGATACTAATTTAAAAAATTTGAATAAAAAAGAAGTTAAATTATTACGGAAAAAATTTAAAATAGTGATATCCAAACCTTGAGAAAAACACAAACTAAACAGGAAAGTTACTACAAAAAAAAGAAATAAACAAATAAATGCAAAAAAGATAATTCTATCCCCTCTTTTCATAACAAATGCAAGAAAACATTCTTTTTAATTCTTTTTGAAGAACTATTTTTTAAGAAAACTAAAGAATGGTTTTTTCTTTTCTTTCTTTTTGAATTTTCCAAGCTTAGCGAGTTTAATTAGCTTCTTTACCTTAGAAGTCTTGCTTTTTTTACTCGGAGCTCTACCACAAACTTTTGATTTCTTCTTTTTAGGTATAATTTTTTTTATCTTTCTCTTAACTTTTTTATTTACCATTTTCACCTCTCTTAAAATAAATGCTGATGGCGGACCCGGTGAAAGAGTTCCTCAAACAAATACTAAATCAATCTTAACCTATTAGCTTATTTTAAAGGTTATCTCATTCGCACCATAAAGAAGCTTAACAAGCACAGATTTCGTACAGAGAGTTATAGTCCGTTCTCCGTATTAATAGCGAGTACTTGACAGAGGCTTGTATGGACACATCCTTTCCAGGACAACCGATTCCATCAGCTAAAAAACAAAGAAAAAAGAAAATATAAATCTATCTTACTACTGAAAAGTTAAAATTGTAATACCTTTAATTACAAAATCTATTCTTAAGGAAGTTTATTCCAATCCCTATTTTTAATTTTGTAATTTCAATCATTTCTTCTATGGCTTTCTTCTTATTTTCTTTCGAAATACCCTCATAAGCAAATGTTTTAGAAAAGACCGGAGAATGAACCATTAAATAATAATTTCTATTCTCTTTCTTTTGAATCTTAAATGTTCCTTTAGGAAGTATATCAATTCCTCCAAAAGAGGAAATAGGAATGATAGGGAGCTCAGATTCAAGAGAAAGATTAAACGCCCCTTTTTTAAAAGGCAATAATTTATAGTTAGGATCTCTTGTTCTTGTCCCTTCAGGATAGATTACAAGATAAGCAGTATTTTCTTTTTTTCTTCCATAGCTTTCCTTTACTATCATTTTGGCTGCTTTATCAAGACTATTCATTGTTTGTTTCTTGTTTGAACGATTAATTTTAGGCATCCCCGTAGCTACTAAACCAGCTCCAAAAATAGGAATATTATAAAATTCCTTCCTTGCACCAAAATATTTTCTTCCAGGAAGACCATAGACTAATGCAGGAATATCAATTATAGAAGTATGAGCAGGACAAAGGATAGCAGGACCTGAAATCAAGTTTTCAAGCCCATAAACCTTCACATTTATTTTAAAATGATTAAGAATATCTTTGCTGAAATTATAGGCATTCTTTGAAATTTCTTCTAGAGGAAGATTTTTTTTATGTTCATATATTGCTTTTCCTCCGTATTTGAGCACAAAAAAGGCAACAGAGCCCATGTTATAAAACGAATTATTCATATAAAAATGGGTATAAAAAAAGTTTATATAAATTATTATAATAGAATAATAAAATAAAAATGAAAAGGTTTTTAAAAATCTCGTTCATTTTTTTAATCTATGACCTGGAGTTTATATTCTGAAAAACAATTTTTAGAACCTTTATGTTTCTCTAATGGTAAGAGCCAAAAGGATATTGTAAATGAAGTATTGAATTCTGTAAAAGAAGGGAAAAAAATAATTTTCATAAGAGGTATTTGTGGAACGGGAAAAAGTGCAATTGCGCTTAACATTGCAAGACATCTTGGAAAAGCTTCTATAGTCGTTCCAGGAAAAACTCTCCAAAATCAATACAAAGAAGATTATGAAAATAAAAAATATCTTTTGAATAAAAATGGAGAAAAAATGAAAATAAGTGTAATTATGGGGAGGAATAATTTCAAATGTAAATTTCTAGAAGATAATCAAATTATTATTCCAAAAGAAAGAAAAGAGATAAATTCAAATCTCCATGATATTTTTGAATTTAGCAAAGAACAATTAGAAGAAAAAAAGAGAAAAGATACTTCTGCAGATAGTTGGGATATTCCATGCAAAATAGAAATAAAAGAAAAAAATTCTAAAAAGATAATAGAATATCTTAAACAAAACAAAAAAATAAACTATAAAAATATTTTTGATATAAAAAATATAAAAAGAGCATCTATTGCACCTGTTTGTCCTTACTGGAGCCCAGTTATTTCTGAAGAATATGAGCTAAAGAATCTTGAAAACGCTGAAAGAAGAAAATATAATGGATTGAATAATACCAAGTTTATTTTTTATCAAAGGAAAAAAGGATGCAAATTTTATGAACAATTTAATTCATTTATTGATTCAGATGTAATTATTTTTAACTCTTTAAAATATAAACTTGAATCTTCCATGAATAGAAAACCGGCTACAGAAGTAGAAATAATAGATGAGTGCGATGAATTTCTAGATAGTTTTTCAAATCAGAGTACAATTAATCTTAATCGATTGCAAAACTCTCTAAACTATGCTTTTTCAGAAGAAAAATCAAATCAAAAAATAATCGAAGAAATAGGTGAACTAATAAAAAAGATAAAAAAAGATAAACAAATAGAAGAAGCAGTTTATGGAAAAGTAATTCTTCCATTAAAAGAAACAAAAATTTATGATTTGATAAAAATCTTTATGAAAAATCCAGATTTTACATATGGTATTGATGAGGAAAGTTATTTGCATGAAATTAGTGAAATAACAAGAATGTTCGATGAATTTTTGAATGAAACTTATCTCCTTTTTCATAAATATGAGGGAGGATTAATTATTGAATTAGTTGTTACAAACCTTGCAAAAAGATTTAAAGAGATGGTTGATAAAAATAAGGTTATTGTTCTTATGTCTGGAACGATTCATTCTGATAATGTGCTAAAAAATATTTTTGGATTGGATAACTATGAAATAATTGACGCTGAAATTCAACAACAAGGGAACATAGATATTGTAAAAACAGGTATGGAAATGGATTGCAAATATGAAAATTTTTTAAATGGAAAAAATACTCGAAAAGAATATTTGAATGCTCTTGAAGAGTGTTTAAGAATTGCAAAAAAGCCAACGCTAGTCCATATAAACAGCTTTCATGATTTGCCTTCTGAAGTTGAAATTAAAGAATTTAATCTATCAAATTTAATGAGCAAAGAGAAATTAAAAGAATTACAAAAAGAAGACAAACAAGGAGAATCTGCAAAAGAGTTCAAAAAAGGAAATATTAAAGTGCTTTTTTCAACTAAAGTTTCAAGAGGAATGGATTTTCCTGGAGAGAAATGCAATAGTATAATCTTTACAAAATATCCAAATCCAGATGTTCAATCCGCATTCTGGAGAATTCTTAAAAAAACAAAACCTAATTACTATTGGGATTTCTATAAAGATAAAGCAAAAAGAGAACTCTTACAGAGAGTTTATAGAGGATTAAGATTTAAAGAAGATCATGTGTACCTTCTCAGCCCAGATATAAGAGTACTAAATGCTTTTGAGAAATAAAACTTAAATAAATTATTTATTACTTAAAATCATTAAAAACTAATATCTTAAAATCCAAGTTTCTACAATAATAAATATTATTGCTACCAAAGAAATTACTCCTTGAACCGCTAAAAGACCAGGAGTAACCCAACCTACTTGAGGAAGAATCAAAAGCCCTGTTATTATTGCTAAAAAACCAACAACAGCAGTCACTAATTTGCTAAATTTGTTTGAATCTAACCCTGTTCTTCTAAACCCTGCAAGACTCTTTAAATCTGCTTCAAGAATAAGCCCCGCACCAAGTATAATAATCCATAAAACTTCGAGATATTCTGTAATTACTATCTCAAAAAGAGTTTTAAAAGCAATTCCAGAAAAACCAATTATACTGATTATAGCGAGAAAAGACAAAAATCTCTTTGAAATCCTTTTTTCAATCCTTTCTTTGGTTTGTTTTGAAATTTTAGATTTAATTGCAGGATCTATTTTTTCAATATCTCTCACATAATCAACCCTTTTTACTGACATAATTAAAAGAAAGTATTTAGCTTTTTAAAACTTATTAATATTAAATTGAAAGATAATTTAAAACTCCTGCAAAAGAGACCCAAACCCAATAAGGTATAAGCAGATAAGAAGCTTTTTTGTTTATATTATACAATACAAATACTAAAAGAAAGATTGAGAACCAAAGAAAAATTAATTCAAAAAATGCAAGGAAGGGATTTCTCATTCCAAAATAAATTGCACTCCATAAAATATTAAATATAAAGTTTATTCCAAAAAAGAAAATAATCTTTTCTTTGTCTTTCTTTCTTTTAACAGAAGTCCAAGAGTAATACATTGAAAAAACAATTAAAACGAAAAGGATATTCCAAACGATTGGAAAAACATAGCTAGGAGGAGTTATGGATGGTTTAATAGACTCATACCAATCGGAAGAAGTGCTTTTAGAAGTAAAATAACTTCCTGAAAGAGCCACCAAAAATACAATTAACCCACACACTAAAAGTATTTTAAAATTCATCTTCTCTTTCATTCTTTAAAATATGAATGAGTCTTTATAAATTATTTGAATAGTGAGTTTTTTATACTTAATTTTTCTTACTCTTTTTATGGATGAAAAAATAAAACCAAAAAAGTTGTTGAACTTCTTAGGATTTTTATTCTTCCTATATTTATTCTTATTTTCTTTAGTTTTAATTAAAGATTCATTTAGTGAAGTTGGAAAAGAATTCTTAAGAATAAACTTAGATAACATAAATGCTATTAATGCATTAGGAATTGGATGGTTTCTTACATTAATAATACAATCTGGAGGGGCTGTAACCTCTGCATTGATAGCACTTCATGCAGGAGGACTAATTGATTCGATACTTTTAATTTTCATGGTTATTGGAACAAAAATAGGAACAACAATAACAACCCTTCTTACCTCTTTGCTTGTTTCTGCAAAAAGAAGAGATTTCAGACATGGATTTGAAATAGGATTAGCCAATCTCGTTTACGCCTTTCCAATTGTTATATTTATGTTTATTTTACAATACTTCTTTTCATTTTTTTCTTATGCTGGAAATTATGTCCTAAATTTAGGAATACCTTTTAAAATAAATTTCATTGAAAAAATAACCAATCCTTTATTAGAAAAAATATCTTTCCTCCCTATTTCAGTCCTTATAGTGTTAGGAATATTTTTTCTTTTATTCAGTTTAAAGAAAATGCCAGAATGTATGCTTAAAATGTGGGAAGAGGAACAGCTTAGAAAAAAGATAAATAATTATATGAAAAAAAAGTATCTTTCTTTTTTCATAGGTCTTTTTATATCAATACTTTTAGTTTCAACTAACATTACAATAACTCTGCTTATTCCTCTCGTTGTTTCAAGAATGATAAATTTAAAGAAAGTAATTCCGTATATGATTGGAGCTAATCTTGGAGGAGCATTAGATACGGTTATCGGAGGAATGGTCTTTGGAAGAATAGCCTTTCCTGCAATATTGACTTTTGTTTCATTTGGTATAATAGGATTATTTTGGTTATTAAATACAGATTTAATTTTTAAAATGACTAAATTTATCTCTAAAAAAACAATTCATATCTCTAGAAAAAGAGCATTTTTCTTTTTAATATTTTTTATTTTGCTTGCTTTAATTTTAAGTATAATTTAAAGAAGTATTCTAAAAATTATTTATTATATTTGCTTATTCTTTCAACATCTGAAAAAGGGAAAGGTCTTTTGTTTGAAACAAAAGTAAGATATCTACAATATTTGTAGAGCTCTGTATTCCATGGTTCGCAAAACTCTGCAAAAATTTTGTTTCTCTTTTTTGAAAAAACGACAATTATCCAATTTAATATTGCAAGTATGCAAACAGCAATTCCCCAGAAATGTAAAATAACTCCAGATATAATTAATACTAATATTCTAAA
>CAZAGO010000012.1:0-15283 GCA_964485045.1 Candidatus Woesearchaeota archaeon
TTATTGGATTTTTTGAAGTATTGATATGGCTTACTGCAATAAACCAGATATGGTCGAATCTCTCTAATGTTTGGCTTTATTTAGCATATGCTGGTGGATTTGCAACAGGAAATTGGGTGGGTATATGGCTTGATGAAAAGATTTCTTTAGGGCACGCAATGGTAAGAATAATCATTAGAAAAAATTCCAAAAAATTAATCAATGAATTAAAAAGAAATAATTACCAGATTACTATTCTAAACGGGCAAAGCGGAAATGAAGAAACAGATGTAAAGGTCATTCTTTCAGTTATAAAAAGAAAAGAACTAAAAAAAATATTTGAAATAATCAAAAGAATTAATCCGAAGGCATTTTATACAGTTGAAGATATAAGAAGCACTAGAAAAAACGAATTTCTGATCATAGGGCAAAAAAACAGTATTGGTAAGAAATTTAAATAAAGAAAACTAAAGAATCAAAGGTGAAAATGATAATCTTAAATTTAGTATTGTTTGTAGTGTTTTTATTTATATTAATTAAATGTGCGAGCTATGCTATTAAATATTCTTCAAGACTTGCAAAAGTTTTAAAGCTTCCGGAATTTGTTGTAAGTTTTTTAATTATAGCTCTGATTTCAGCTCTTCCTGAAACAGCGATATCTGTTATGTCTGCTATCGAAGGAACACCCGAATTAGGTTTAGGAACTTTATTGGGTTCAAATGTAGCAGATTTAACTTTAGTTTTTGGAATAGTTACATTATTCTCATCAAGAGGAATAAAAGTTAAAAGTAAAATACTAAGCAATAATTTTTATTATCTTATTTTATTATTATTTCCATTGATATTAGGATTTGATGGGAAATTTTCCAGAATAGATGGGTTGATATTAGTTTTATTGGGTTTATTATTTTTTATTAAAATATACGTGGACAGTCATAAATTTCATAAAAAATTCAACCATACAAAAAAAGAACCATTTTTTAAAAATTTAACATTTTTGATTATAAGTCTTGCTATTCTTTTAATAAGCTCATATCTTACGGTTAAATTTGCAACTAATTTTGCATATGAAGTAAAACTCCCAGCAATGTTGATTGGACTGACAATTATAGCTTTGGGAGCTTGCCTTCCTGAATTAATTTTTTCAATTAAGGCAGTAAAAATAAATCGTGATGGCTTGGCAATAGGGGATATACTCGGTAATGTCATTACTGATGCTACAATAATCTTAGGTCTAGTTGCATTAATCTCTCCATTTAGCTATAATCCTTATAACCTCTATGTAACTGGAACTGCAATGTTTGTGGCAGGGATTCTTGTCACTTTATTTATGAAAACTGACAAAACCATAAATAAGAAGGAAGGGATTTTCTTAATATTATTTTATATTCTTTTTGTTTTTGTAGAATTTTTCATAAATCATGTATTGGGCTTAAAATAAAAAATAGGTTTTTAAAACCTAAGAACTATAAATTAATATAAAAATTTTATCAAATCGGTTCATAAAAGGTGAAATATGTCAAGAGGCGCTGGAATAAAAAAAGTTGAAGAATTTCCTAAAAGGTTGAAAGTGTTTTTATGGGTAATTATAATACTAATAATTATAGGGACGTTTGGATTTAGGGTTATTTCTGAAGAAACATTAAAATCTTCTTTTTATAGGACTGCCAAAACCCTTGCATTCATGTTCAATGATGACAGCACCATATATGAAAGGTTCATGGAAATATTTTTAGCAATAGTGGGAGTTTTTCTTGTCTGGTGGGTTTTATGGAGTTTTGCAGATATGACCTTGGATGGAAATCTAAGAAAATATTTAAAAATGAGGTTTTATTCATTTAAGATAAGACAAATGAAAAATCATAGTATAATCATTGGGGGTGGAAGAGTAGGTGAAGAAATCGCTAGAGTTCTATCTCAAAAGAAAAAGCCATTCTTAATTATAGAATCAGATTCGAAAGTCGTTGCATCTTTGAAGAAAAAGAAATATACAATAATTGAAGGTGATGCTCTAAATGAAGATATTTTAAAAAAATCAAATATTGAAAAAGCATCAAAAATTATAATTTCTCTTCCCAAAACTGAAACTAATATTCTTTTAACATTAACTGCAAAGGAACTCAATTCAAAAATAGAGGTTCATTCAAGATGCGAAAATTCTTCTCTAGTATCAAAACTTAAGCGTGCTGGAGCAAAAGTAGTTACTATTCCAGAAATTGTAGCTGCAGACAAAATAGCAAAAGATTTGGGAATTTAAAAAAACCAACCGATTATGGCGGACCCTCTGCTGGAACAAATGTTTATGATGATGAAGAGGACTCTGTAGTTTATTCTATAAGTAAAAAAGAGCTAACAAAACAATTAGTAATTGTTATCTTATTTTTTATAATTTTTATCTCACTAATAATTATTTTAGTTTATTTGATAAGAAAGGTGTTAAAATGAATGCAGAAGAAACAATCAAGGCAGGGCATAAAAAAACTATAATTCGCATAAATGTTGATGAACTAATAAAGGACAAGCTTAGAAGTTTAAAGAAAGATTTCAACACCTCAGGAACTTATCGCAGAACAGAAGAGGAGATAGAGTTTGAGATTAATGGGCATATAAGCAAGGAGTTTAATTCCAATTAATAATCAAAAGGAGGTGCAAAATGGCTAAAAAAGACAAACAAGAAGAACAAGAAGAGCTTGAAGAAGCAGAAGAATCTGAAGAAGACGAAGAGTGATTAAAGTATCGCTTAATTTTTTGTTTTTTTATTTATATTTTAGAACTTGCTTGCCTAACTCGGTAATAGAATAAACTCTCCAAGAACTTTTATTCGGAGTTATGCATTCAACTAGTTTATACTTTTCAAGTTGGAAAAGAGTTTTTGAGACATTTGGTGCCTTGTATTTTGTCTTTTTGGCAATCTCAAATGGTCTAAGGGGTTTCTTTCTCAAAGTTTTTAAAACCTCTTCCCTCCTTTTACTTGAAAGGATAAATCCGTATAATTCCTGTATCCTTTCCATATTATATAGGACAATAAAGTTTTTATAAAACAGGGAATACGAAAAGGATATGGAAATAATAATGGGTTATGGAAAAATTAATATAATAGGGGAACTTGTATATAGAAGATAAAAATGGTGAAAATACCTTCATTAAAAGAGTTAAAAAGCATTATTAAAGAAGAAGCTCCTAATGTGGGCGTCAAGGATTACTCTAGAAACATCATCAATACGGCTTTAATTTTGATTGCTGACAAGTATGGGCAAGAAGAAGCAGAGAATACAATAGAAGAATTTAACCTCGATGAATTTGAAGATTGGATTGATTTCTTTAACAAACCAGAAATAGAAGATATTAGAAAAATGTATAAAGGAAAACCAGAGTTTCATGTTAAAGTTCTAAAAGACTTCAGAAATATGAACCACTAAGACGTGATCAATATTTCTCCGATAATTTTATAAAATAGAGGTTCCTAATAAATGCAGATTAAAAATGGTGATTAGATCAGAAAATTCAATTTTATATTCGAGAAATACATATAACGAGAGTTTTAAGGTGTGTTAGGTGTCCCAATAGCGATACTATAGCCGAGCGGAGATTATTATTGATTACCATGAATAATTAATTAAAATAGCAGTTAAAAGCTTTTGCTTAAGCAAAAGCTTTTTTGAATCTAAAGAGGCATACAAAAATCCAAAAAAAGAGCAGAAATAAGACTCACTTAGAATAAATCACTTTCTCATTTATCTTCTGTATAGCAGGAGAAGCTAAATCGTATGCTTTTGACATCCCATCAACTGAAGAAAGAAAAACCTCAACATTTTCTACATTATCTTTCCATCCATATTTTAATTTTCTGATAAATCTTTCATAATCTTTTATGTCTTCATGTATGGAGATAATCAGGTCTGTCTTGCTACCCATACCCTCCCCTTTGACGAATAATATCACTTCTGGTAGAGACTTAATAAATTTAATAATGTTTTCAAGCTCGGTAGTTTTTGAATAATCTTTCCACCTATAAAGTATTACTGCTTGAAGATGAAGATTTAATTTTTCAAAATCAATAATAGGCATATATCTTTTTATTATCCCTTCTTTTTCAAGTCTCTCCCTAATCTTGAAGATAGTTGGTCTTGAGGTCTTAAGCCTTCTTGCTATTTCTTGGTCAGAGGTTTTACAATCTTTTAGTAATTCAGTTAATACTTGTTTCTCCCTTGAAGTTAGATTTGCCATTATTATTAGAGATACTTTATGTTTATAAAATTATCTAATATCTTTTAAAAAGTATCTAATTTAAACAAAATAGGGAAAAAAGATATATAAAAGGTAAAGTATTGTAAAAAATAAATAAAATTTAAGGAGGCAAAAAAAATAAAAAATCAATGTATAAGTTCAGCAAAGGATTTTCATTTGAGACTCCTTCGCTATAAATGCCAAGGAACAGCTCAATGATTCCTTTGCTTTTTACATTGATTTAATCTCAATAAACCAAGATGAAAATTAAACCATTAGGGGAAAGAGTATTAATAAAAACTGAAAAAAATAAGGAAGAAAAAACAAAGTCAGGGATTTATTTGCCTAAATCAGAAGAGGATAAGAAGCAGGGAATTATAGAAGAAGTAGGGGTAAGTAAAGATGGCAAAGGTTTACCAATAAATAAAGGAGACAAAGTTTTATATTCGGGTTATAGTCATGAGGAAATTGAAATTGATAATGAGAAATATGTTATAGTTGAATTTAAAGATATAATCGCTAAATTGGAGGATTAAAATGGCAGATACAAAACAAATTATCTACGGAGAAAATGCAAGGCAATCTTTGATAAAGGGAATTGATAAAGTTGCAAACACGGTTAAAGTAACCTTGGGTCCAAAAGGTAGAACGGTTATTCTTGACAGACATTCTCCGTTAGTTTCTAATGATGGGGTTACAATAGCAAAAGAGATAGAGCTAAAAGATAAATTTGAAAATATGGGTGCTAAGCTAATAAGAGAAATCTCATCAAAAACTCAAGATGATGCAGGAGATGGAACAACTACTGCAATAGTGTTAGGGCAGTCAATTATAAAAGAAGGGATGAAAAATATAACCTCTGGAAGCAATCCCATTGAAATTAAGAAAGGAATTGATAAGGCAGTTTTAAAAGTCATAGAATATATTAAAGAAGAGAGTGTTAAAGTGAATGATAAGAGAATGATTTCTCAAGTTGCTTCAATTTCAGCGAATAATGATGAAACCATTGGGAATCTAATAGCAGAAGCAATGGAAAAGGTTGGAAATGATGGGGTAATAACAGTTGAGGATGGCAAGAGCATGGAGACTAATTTAGAAGTTGTAGAAGGAATGCAATTTGATAAGGGATTTGTTTCTCCATATATGGTAACTAATCAGGAAAGAATGGTTTGTGAATTAGAAGAGCCATACATTTTAATTACAAATAAGAAAATATCTTCAATGAAACAATTAATACCTACTTTAGAAAAAGTTGCTCAAGAAGGAAAATCGCTGCTTATAATCGCTGAGGATGTTGAAGGCGAAGCATTGGCTGCTTTGATAATCAATATTCTCAAAGGAGCTTTAAAAGTATGTGCAGTTAAAACTCCTGGCTTTGGCGACGAACAAAAAGAGATTCTTGAAGATATAGCAATTTTAACAGGCGGACAAGTAATAACTGAAGATAAAGGCATGAAGCTTGAAGAGTTTAATGAAGACAATCTCGGAAGTGCAAGAAAAATAGTTATCACAAATGACAAAACAACAATTATTGAAGGAAAAGGAGATAAAAGAAACATAGAAAAAAGAAAAAAAACAATTGAGGCTCTGGTTAAAAATACAGATTCAGATTATAAGAAAGAGGAATTAAGAAAGAGATTAGCAAAATTAGGCAATGGTGTTGCGGTTATTAAAGTTGGGGCAACAACAGAAACAGAACTTGAAGAAAAGAAACTTAGAATAGACGATGCCTTAAATGCCACTAAAGCAGCTGTTGCCGAAGGAGTAGTAGTTGGTGGAGGAATAACTTTATTGAGAGCAAAAGAAGCTTTAGAAATAAAAGGTGTTGAAGATGAGTTTCATAATGATGAAAAAATAGGGTTGGCAATTGTAAAAAGAGTTATAGAAGAACCGATAAGACAAATAGCTAAAAACTCAGGAAAAGAAGAGTTAGAAGTTTTGGTTAAAGTTAAAGATAATAAAGAAAAGCATTATGGCTATAATGCTAAAACCAACAGATACGAAAATTTGTTTGATGCAGGAGTCATTGATCCGACAAAAGTAGTGAGAAATGCTCTTCAGAACGCAGCATCGATTGCAGGTTTAGTTTTGACAACAGAAGCCTTGGTTGCAGATTTTGAAGAGAAAAAAGATAAGATTTCGGAGGCAATCATAATATAAATGTAAGGAGTGAAAATAAAAATGTTTGGCGATATATTTGATGAAATGAGAAGGCTTCAAAGAGAACTTGACAGAAGCTTTGAAGACTTTTGGGAAAGTGATAGTTATAAGGCTCTGCCAGATTACACTGGAAAAAAAGGGGCTTTATTACTTAGAAGTCCTTTAACAGACTTAGAAGAAACAGATAAAGAAGTAATTGCTAAGTTTGAAATGCCTGGCATTGACAAAAAAGACATTCAGCTTAATGTAACTCCTGACAAAATAGAAGTCAAAGTTGAAAAGAAACAAGAAGCTAAAGTTGAGAAAAAGGGCTTTTATAGAGAAGAAAGAAGTTACAGAGGATTTTATAGAGCAATGGTATTACCGTCAGAAGTTTTAGCTGAAAAAGCTAAAGCAAAATATAAAGATGGAATCCTTGAAGTAACAATGCCGAAAGTCGAGAGTAAGAAGAAAAATAAAATAGAAATTGAATAATTTTTATTTTTTGTTTTAATGTTTTATAATCATATTACTATGGAAAAAGAAAAAATACAAAAATCAGAGAAAAAAGTAGAAGAATTAGCTGGAGAAATAAAGCAGGAAAGTGAAAAAATAATCAAAGAAGAAAAGAAAATTAAAAGCGAAACAAATGAATTGAGAGAAAAATTAGAAAAAGCAAATAAATTGGCAGAAGAAAGGCTGAATCAATTAAAATATCTTCAAGCTGACTTTGATAATTATAGAAAACAATTTGATAAAGAAAAAGAACAAATAATTAAATTAGCTAACGAAACTCTTGTTAAAGAGTTAATAGTAGTTTTAGATGACTTTGATGCAGCAATAAAAATATCAGCTGAAGGAGAAAATAGGAAAGGATTGCTAACACTCAAAAAAAAATTTTTTGATATATTAGCAAATCAAGAATTAAAAGAAATTGAAGCATTAGGTAAAAGGTTTAATCCTGAATTTCACGAGGTATTATGCAAAGAGCTAAGCAAACATAATGAAGACGAAGTTATAGAGGAAATACAGAAAGGATATATACTAAAATCAAAAGTCATAAGAACCAGTAAAGTTAAGGTCTCAAAGAAAGAAGATAAAGATTTAAAAATAAATCAAACAAAAAAATAATATGGCAAAAGAAAAAATAATAGGAATTGATTTAGGAACAAGCAATAGTCAGGTCGCGGTTGTTTTAGGTGGAAAACCAACAATAATTCCTTCAGCAGAAGGTGCAACTGTTGCAGGTAAAATGTTTCCTTCTATTGTAGCTTTTACAAAAGATGGGCAGTTATTAGTTGGAGAGCCTGCAAGAAGACAGGCTGTTTCAAATCCAGAAGGAACTGTAATAAAAGCAAAGAGAAAAATAGGAACTGATTTTAAATATAATATTCATGGAAAAGATTATACCCCTCAGCAAATTTCTGCTTATATTTTGCAGAAAATAAAGAGAGATGCAGAAGCATTTTTAGGAGAGGAGGTTAAAAAGGCAGTTATAACTGTTCCTGCCTATTTTAATGATAATCAAAGAACAGCAACAAAAGATGCTGGAAAAATTGCTGGATTGGATGTTGTAAGATTAGTTAATGAACCGACTGCTGCATCAATGGCTTATGGTTTAGATAAAGAAGGAGAGCATAAGATTCTTGTTTTTGATTTAGGTGGGGGGACATTAGATGTAACTATTATGGAATTTGGAGATGGAACTTTTACTGTTTTGTCAACATCAGGAGATACACAATTAGGCGGGACTGATATGGACGAAGCCCTTATCAAATGGGCTGTTGATGAATTTAAAAAACAAGAAGGAATTAATTTAGATGAAGATTCAACAGCAATGCAGAGGATTAGAGAAGCATGTGAAAAAGCAAAAATAGAATTATCAACAGTTTTAGAAACAGAGATTAATCTTCCTTATATTTCAGCTACAAGTAAAGGACCAAAACATCTTCTTTTGAAGCTAACAAGGGCAAAATTAGAGCAATTAATTGAGCCAATAATAAAAAGATGTATACACCCCGTTGAACAAGCACTTAAAGATGCTAATCTAAAGAAGGAAGATATTAAAAAAATAATTCTTGTTGGTGGACCTACAAGAATGCCAGTTATCCAAAAGTTTGTCGAAGAAAAACTCGGCAAAAAAGCTGAAAAAAGTATAGACCCTATGGAATGCGTTGCAATGGGTGCAGCAATTCAAGGAGCTATTTTAGCAGGAGATATTAAAGATATAGTTTTACTTGATGTTACGCCATTAACATTAGGAATTGAAACATTAGGGGAAGTAATGACTCCTTTAATTGAAAGAAATACCACAATTCCAACAAAGAAAAGTCAGATTTTTTCAACAGCAGCAGATTTCCAAAACGCAGTTACAATTCATGTTTTACAAGGCGAAAGACCTATGTCAAAAGACAATGTAAGTTTAGGAAACTTTAACTTAATGGGAATCCCTCCAGCTCCAAGAGGAGTTCCGCAGATAGAAGTAACATTTGATATTGATGCAAATGGAATATTAAATGTATCTGCAAAAGACTTGGGAACAGGAAAAGAACAGAAAATGCAGATTACAGCATCAACTAAGCTGTCTGATAAAGATATTCAAAAAATGATGAATGAGGCTAAAGAGCATGAAGAAGAAGATAAAAAGACAAGAGAAAAAATTGAAGCAAAGAATAGCTTAGACTCATTAATATACTCTTGCGAAAAAGTAATCTCAGAGTCAGGAGATAAATTAAGCAAGGAACAAAAAGAGAAAGTTGAATCAGCAATAAAAAGTGCAAAAGAAGTATTAAAGAAAGATAATCTTGAGGATATTAAAAAAGAAACTGAAACTCTTCAAAAAGCAATGCAAGAAGCTTCAACAAAACTTTATGAAGAAGCAGCTAAGAAATATGCTGAAGAGCATGCTAAGGAAAGCCACGAAGTTGGAAAAGACAAAACAAATAGAAATAAGAAGAAAAAGAGCAATGATGAAGCTATTGATGCAGAATATGAAGTTAAGGGATGAAAAATAATCTTTAAAAATTCAATCTTTCTTATTTTTAAGAGACAATGATATGGCAGAAAAAGATTATTATAAAATACTCGGAGTATCAAAAGAAGCATCTCAAGAAGAGATAAAAAAAGCATTTAGGCAATTAGCAAGAAAATACCATCCTGATGTTAATCAGGGGAATAAAGAAGCTGAAGAAAAATTCAAAGAAGTTAATGAAGCATTTCAGGTTTTAGGTAATTCTCAGAAGAAAGCTCAATATGACCAATACGGAAGCTCTGCATTCTCTGCTGAAGACCTCGCAGGTTTTAGAAGCCAGAGATTTAATTTCGATGATTTATTTTCTGATTATGGTTTTGGAGATATTTTCGATATTTTTAATCATGGCAGAAGAAGAGAATCTGAAAATTATGAAGAAGGGGCTGATTTAAGATATGATTTAGAAATCACATTAGAAGAGGCATTTACTGGAATAAAAAAGATAATAGAAATACCAATTCATGAAGTTTGTAAAAAATGCAATGGACTTGGAGCAGAGAAAAAATATCTTAAAGAATGTGATAAATGTCATGGAACAGGCGAAATAAGAATGGCAAGAAGACAAGGGTTTACTCAATTTGTTTCTGTCTCTCCTTGTGATAAATGTCGTGGTGCTGGAAAAATAGCAACTAAATATTGCGAAGTATGCAAAGGAAAAGGAGAATTGGAAAAAATTCAAAAAATTGAAGTTAAAATTCCAAAAGGAATTAATCACGGACAATATTTAAGAATTGAAGGCAAGGGAGAATTAGGAAGAAATGCTCCCTCTGGCGATTTATACATTGTTATCCATATTAAGAAGCATCCAATATTCAAAAGAGAAGAAGAGAATTTATTCTTAGACAAGAAAATAGATTTAACAACTGCAATTTTCGGAGGCAAAATAGAAATTCAGGGAATTGATAAAAAAATAAAATTAAAAGTACCTTCTGCAACCCAAAGCCACACACCATTTAGATTAGAAGGGCAGGGAATGCCCTTTGTAAATTCAAGAGACAGAGGAGATTTGTTTGTGAGAGTCATTGTTGATATTCCAAAATTCAGCAGCGATAAAGAAAAGCATTTCAAGAGGTTTTTTGAGTAACGCTTCTATTCTAATCATTGCAATCACCGCAATCACCATAATCCTTATAAAATCCAATATTCTTATTAATTTGGGTGAAACGAGAAAACGACTTAACAAGAATCTAGGGTGTTCCAGATGTCCGCTCACGACCGAGGTGTCCACATACCGTCACTATTGGTTGTCTTATAGTTTTCATACTTTTCCTACCTTAAGATTATTTATAAATCTTGATTTCCCTAGTTATTTATGAAAGTGAGAAATATTGAAGATTTGAATGAAATTTATGATTTAGAATTGGATAAAGTCATCTCTCAAATAAAAAAACAAAAGGCAAAAATTGTTTTATTACAATTTCCTGATGGATTAAAGCCTTATGCTATATGCATTGTAGATTTTCTTAAAGAAAAAACCAAAGCAGAGTTTTTAATTTGGTTTGGGTCTTGTTTTGGAGCGTGTGATACTCCTAATTTGGGAAAAGATTTAGAAAAGAAGATAGATTTATTCGTTCAGTTTGGGCATAATGAAAAAATGCCTTCTTATTGAAAATGATAAAAGTAAAAATAAAAAAGTTGAAAAAAGAAGCAGTTATTCCAAAGTGTGCTCTAAAAGGAGATGCTGGAATGGATGTTGTTGCAGTTACTAAAAATGAAACTGAAAAATATGTTGAGTATGGAACAGGATTAGCGTTGGAAATTCCTGAAGGTTATGTTTGTCTAATTTTTCCAAGAAGCAGTGTTTCAAATAAAGATTTAATTCTTTCAAACTGTGTTGGAGTTTTGGATTCTGGATATAGAGGAGAATTAAGACTTCGTTTTAAAAAATACGGGAAAGAAGTTTATAATATTGGAGATAAGATTGGACAGATTATTATTCTTCCTTTTCCTAGAGTTGGTTTTGAAGAAGTTAAAGAACTTTCAAGTTCAATTAGAGGTAAGAAAGGTTTTGGCTCCACAGGAATTAGATAAAATTAATCCTTAAAAGAAATCTTATTACTTGGTCTAGGAATTTTTTTTATTTTTATTCCTGAATCAAGGAGATATTTTTTTGCTCCATTATCTCCTTCAAAATCCTGATAGGTTATTATTTCATTTATTCCTACTTGAACAATTTCTTTTGCACACATTCTGCAAGGAGTATGAGTAAGATAAAGAGAGGAATCTTTTATTATTATTCCATGAAGTCCTGCCTGAATTATTGCATTTTGTTCTGCATGAATTGCTCTGCATTCTTCATAGCCCATTCCTGAAGCTAAAGATAGTTTGTCTTTATTGCATCCTGATTCAAGACAATCTTTTTTTCCTCTTGCTGCACCATTATAGCCTGTAGTTAAAACTCTTTTGTCTTTTACTATTACTGCACCTACATGATGTCTTAAGCAAGTACTTCTTTCTGCAACAAGAGAAGCCATTTTTATAAAATATTCATCCCATGAGGGTTTAGTATTTTCTGAATTTATTTTTTCATAAATTTTTTCTACTTTTTGTTGTAAATCTTCTACTCCATTATTGTTTAAAATTAAAATATCTGCCCTTTCCATGCAGGCTTCAAGATTTTGTTTATGCTTTTCATTTGAAGTTCTTTCTCTTTTTTCATCTTCCAAAAACTTTTGATAATTTATTTTATCTGTTTCACTTTGTCTTATAAGAGTTCTTTTATATCTAGTTTCTGGAAGGGCATCTACAGCAATTAAGTAGAAATCTCCTTTGGATTTTAATGCTTCAATTTCTCCAACAGTCCTTATACTCTCTATTATACAATTCTTTTTTATTTTTTTAGCTTGTTTGTATAATTCTTCAGCAATAAAACTTGGAGAATTTTTTTCTCTTAGTTCGTTTGCTATGCTAACCATAGAGTCTCTGTTTAAAGGTAATGCCCTTTTTTTTATCTCTTGAGTTAGATACTCTCTTACTGAATAGTGTTCAAATCCTTTTTCTTTTAGAAATTCAACTATCTTTCCTTTTCCTGCTCCAAGAGTTCCAGTTATGCCTATAATCATCTTTGTATTATTTTTTTGTTATTTTTAAAGAAGTTGGTTCTAAAATATCTATACAAAAGATAGTGCTTATGGAAAGCTTTCCTAATTGAATAAAAAGAATAATTGCAAATCTTGTAAAGAAATTTTTTATAAATTATAATAATTTGAAGAGCATGGCTATTCCAACACATACAAGAAGAATTCCTGCTATTAGATGAAGTTTTCTTATATTCTTTTCTTTCCATCCGGATACTTCTTCAACTTTTTTAAAGCCAAAGAAAACCATAAGTGTTATTGCTATCATTGGCAGTATAAAAATAAGATTATAATAAATAAGCCATGGAAGAGATTTTATAATTCCTAAAGGAACAAGCAAGCCAGATGCAATGAAATATGGCCCCATTGTGCATGGAACTAAAAATATTGTTACTAAAAGTCCTATAACAAATGCTCCTCCTGGAGAAGTGATTTTATTTATAAGCATTTTCACTTTTGGTCTCATTCTCATAGGCATCTCTGTTGCAATTCCTCCCGGTTGGTACACGAAATAATCTTTTATGTTTAGAGCACCTATTAAAAGTGCAACAATTCCAAGACCATTATATAAATACGGTGAATAATTTTTCAAAAGAAGAGAAAACTCTCCGAGAAGGTAGATTATAACGACTCCATAAAAAATATATCCTATAAATATTGCAGAACTGAAGGCAAGTCCAGCATATAATACTTTTTTTCTATTTTCTGGATTTTGAATAAGAATCGCTATTAAAGCCATAGTTAGCACAGCAATTTCACAAGGATTTACTGCATCAGCTAATGCGAGGGTAGTTATTTTTCCAAAAGTTAATAAATCTGTAACCATTTTAACAGTTAGTAAGTGCCTTTAGTGTTTCTATTGATTGAACACCGCTATATTTTTCTTCATTTATTATCCAGGTAGGCGTTGCCTCTATATTTTTTTCAAAACAATTTTGTCTATTTTCTAATAAGAAACAATCTATTTTATTTAGGTGTTTTGCTTCTTTTCCGAATAATTCTTCTTGTCTTATACAGGCAAGACATCCCGTTTGAATGTATAATTCGGAATGTTCCCCTATGCACTTTGCCAAATCTTCTGAAATTTCAGAAGAGGAATTATCTTTAAATAAAATATATGCTGCTAAAGAAAAAACGAGTATAATAATTCCAAACGTTATAAGATTGCTTTTACTTATCCCTCTTTCTTTCATTATAAGAAAAAATTTCTTTTATTTTTAAATGTTTTTGATTAATAATCTTCAGAAATATCTTGTTCTTCTTCTTTCTTTTCAAGTTCTTTCATATCTTCTTCAGATATGGAATTAATCATTTCTTTGAATTTTTTAAAATCTGCAGATTGTATTCTTACTCCTGCTTTAGTAAATCCAGTGTATCTATCACTTGTTACAAATTCTCTCACGGTTAATCCTTTTCTCCCCCCAAAATCGTCAATTCTTACGACTATTTCAGTGGTATCATTTTTCTTTATCTTTCCTATGTCTTTTTCCATTGTTTATAGAATATGAGTGTGTTTTTAAAGTTTTAGATAAAAATTTAGATTACTTTTGCTTCAATTATTATGATATCCTTTAGTGGTTTATCATTCATATTTGTTGCAACTTTGGCAATTTTATCCACTACATCCATTCCTTTCACTACTTCTCCAAATGCCGGATGTTTTGAATCAAGAAAATTATTATCTACAAGATTTATAAAAAATTGGCTTCCTCCTGTGTTTGGGCCAGAATTAGCCATTGAAATTGTTCCACGATTATTTTTATTTCCACCTTTATGTGTAAATTCATCTTTTATAACATAGCCTGGTCCACCCATTCCAGTTCCTTCTGGGTCTCCTCCTTGAATCATGAACCCTGGAATGATTCTATGGAATATTACTCCATCGTAAAATTCTTCTTCAACTAATTTTTTAAAATTTCCTGCAGTTATTGGCATATCCTCGTATAGGGCAATAGTAATTTCTCCATAACTTGTTTTTAAGACTATTTCTTCCATTTGATTATTAATTATTTTTCCTGTTGTTTGTTTATTCCAAATCCCTAAGCCTAAAATCAAAACGAGGATTATAAAGCTTACGATAATTGCTAATTTTCTTTTTTCCATTCCTTAATAAAAAAATTTAATTTATAAATTTAATCTTCTATCGACAACTTTTTTTATTCTTTCTTGCATCTTTTCAATTCCATTTACATAAGGGATTATTTCAGAAATGCTTTCATACTTTTTTGCAACCCAGAGGTACCCTTTTCTTACTCTGTTGTGATAATAGATTCCTTTCTTTGCAAATTTATCCGGAACAGTTTCTTTTTCTAAACCTTTTTTTGGAAGAATATCAAGAAGAATGATTAAATCTGGAAGAATTCCTCTTGTTGCTTTTTTATTTAGTTCTTCAATTAAATTTAAATTAACTCCTCCTCCAAATCCTTGATATGCGAAAGTTGATGGCCAACCTCTTGTTTTTATTATGCTCTTTCCTTTTTCTAGAGAAGGGGCTATTATCTTGTTGTAATTTTCTTTTCTTGCTTTCTCAAAAAGAAGCAATTCTGTTTGAGAATCCATTTGTTCACTTTTCAATCTTTTTCCAATTTCTTCTGCAAGAGGAGTTCCTCCCGGTTCTTTTGTAATTATGCAAGGGAAAAATCCTTTGTGTTCAATATAATCTCTTAAAAGAGGTGCTTGAGTATCTTTTCCACATCCTTCTCCCCCCTCAAGAATTATATACACCCCTTTTCGCATTTTAATAATATCTTTCAGTCTTTATTTTATCAAAATTGTCTTTTCCACAGAGATATACTGTGGTAAGAGGAGATTCTTTTTGAATTAAATTGTG
>CAZAGO010000012.1:15383-19109 GCA_964485045.1 Candidatus Woesearchaeota archaeon
TATTCTCTAAGTTTTGGGTCATGTACTTTTTGATAGATATCTGCTTTTTTTAGAATTTCTATTTTTTCTTCTCTATTTAATTCTTTAATTGTTTCTAAACAGTCTTGATATCTGAGATTGCTTGATGAGAAAATAATTCCAGCAGGAATTGATTCGTCTCTTTTAAGTTTTGTAAATAATTTTATATTTTTAGAACGTAACTCTGGAGAGTCTCTTGTTTTTTCTTTATTCTTTATTAATTCGCTAATATACTCTTTCAACTCTTTTCTTGTTTTTGAATAATAATCTGTGATTCCAGTATATTTTATTACTGAAGGGGCAACTCCATCCACCACTTCATTTATTTTTTCTCCTAAATTTCTTACTTCTTCAGATTCAGAGCTTCTTAATTCTGTTACAAGACTTTCTAAATTTCTTGCGCTTAAAGATAAACCTATTTGTGCTTGAGTTGCCATGGCTAGAGCGTATCTTGCATCTTCTTTTCCATATCCTTCAAGAGTATCTTTTTTCTTTGGATTTGAAGCCATTTCTGGATTTTGTTTAATGTGCCAAGCGATTAAAGTATTGAGGTTGTTCTTATAAAATTTATTTTGTTTTTCAATTAGTTCTACAAACTCTTTTTCTAAAGGGGTACTAATTATTTCAGGGGGAATTACAAAATCTCCTTTAAGAGTTATGTACCTTTGTGATTTTTCGGTATATGACTGCAATCTTTTTCTTTCAAGCTCTTCTACTGCTCTTCTTGAAAGCCCCATTATATCTATATTAAAAAAAGCGTGTTCTGCAATGGATTTATGCCCCATAGTGAATATTACATTTTTGTTTATCTTCCTTGCATCTTCAACTTCTTTTCTTGCAATGTTTCTTAGTTCAGGTATTGGGCGTTCATCTCTTGAAATTCTAGCATATGATGCAGAAAGGGTTTCAGGAGTCAATTTTGAAAGAGTATTTAATGCTCCAAAATCATTTCCATACTCTAGCCTCATTTTTGCCTCATCTAGTGCTTGAGCGTCAACATTCATTCCTGCTAGAATTACTTGCAAAGGACTTTTCATTTCAAAAAGTTATTTAGAATATATTTAAAGATTTATATAAAAATAAGATTATTTTTAATCCTTCATTTCTATCTTAATATTAACGTTTTTTGGAATCTGCATTTTCATGATGTGGTGAAGAATTTTTTCGTTTGCTGGTAAATCTATAAGCCTTTTGTGAACCCTCATTTCAAATCTATCAAATGTTGCTGTTCCGTCTCCACAAGGCGATTTTCTTGTAGTTATTTTCATTCTTTTTGTAGGAAGAGGTATTGGTCCGCTTATTACAATCCCTGATTTTTTTGCAACGTCTTTTATGCTATTACAAATGAGATTGAGCATTTCTATGTCAGTACTGTTTAATTTTATTCTAACTTTTGGCATTTCAATTTTTTAATAAATTTAATTGATATTGATTTATATTAGAAGTGGTTTAAAAAGGTTTCTGGATAAGTTTTTCTTCACTCCAGAATTTCTTTTTTCCATTTATTTTCTTTAGTATGTCAAATATAGCTATAAATAAAAATAAAAGGAAGATTGCAACAACCCAATCAATAAGAGTTATAGGTGCTGTTTCAAAGACTTTTCTTAATGGAGTGTAGATTATAAGAAGCGTTGCAATTATGGAGATTGTTGAGGCGATGAAAAGGGGTTTATTTACAAATGGAGAGCGATTTAGAACTCCTTTTCTGAATGATCTGAATACAAATGCACCTGCAATTTCAAGAGTAATAAGAGCAACAAGAGCAGCTGTTCTTGCATATTCTACACTTTCACCTATGATATTAAAAGAAATATAAAAAATTGAAAGAGTAAAAAATGCTATAATTGTTCCTGCCAAAATGATTAGAGCAAACATATTTCTATTTAAAATATCTGAAGATTCTCTTGGTTTTTCTTCCATTATATCTTTTGAAGAAGGATTAAAACCAAGTGTTATTGCAGGTAGATTATCTGTTACAAGATTCATAAATAAAATATGAAGAGCAAGTAAAATAGGGACGGGCCAACCTAACCAAGGTGCAAAAAGAACAGCAATAAATAAAATCATTAATTCTGCAAAATTGCATGAAAGTTGATATCCTACAAACTTCCTTATATTCTTAAAAATTGTTCTTCCTTCTTTTATTGCATCTACAACTGTTGCAAAATTATCGTCTTTTAGTATTAAATCTGAAGCAGACCTTGAAACATCTGTTCCTCCTTTTCCCATTGCTACTCCAATATGTGCTTCTTTTAGAGCAGGAGCATCATTTACTCCATCTCCAGTCATAGTAACAATTTCTTTATTTTCTTTCAAAGCCTTAACGATTCTTAATTTATGCTCTGGTTTTACTCTTGCATAAACTACTACGCTTCTTACAGCTTTTACTAATTCTGCATCTGTAAGATTGTTTATTTCTTTTCCTTCTAATACTCCTCCTTTTTCAAGATTAATTTGATTTGCTATTGCAAGAGCAGTTTCTTTATTATCTCCTGTAATCATACAAACTTTTATTCCTGTTTTTTTGCAAAGCTCAATAGCTTCTTTTACTTCTTCTCTTGGAGGGTCTTCCATTCCAACCATTCCAATAAATATTAAGTCTTCTTCAAACTCGTTTTCTTCAATTTTCTTTCCTTTTTTATATGCAAGCGCAATAACTCTAAGCGCTTTTGAAGTCATTTGATTGTTTATTTCAGCAAGACGTTTTTTGTCTCTTTCTAATAATGTAAAAATTCCGTCTTTTCTTTGAATATATTTGCATTTATCTATAAGAAATTCAAATGCTCCTTTTGTGTACACTTTTTCCTCTTTTTTTTCTTGACATAAAACGCTCATCATTTTTCTTTCAGAACTAAATGGAATATCTTCTTTTCTTTCAAAATATAATTCTTCTTTGTATATTCCTGCTTTTGCACCCATTACTAAGAGTGCTCCCTCTGTTGGAATGCCCATAACATTGTATGTTTTATCTTCACCCGTTCTTGTTATTTGAGTATCATTGCAAATAACTGCCGATTTTATTAGTAGACTTAAATTTTCATTTTGAAGAGGATCTATCTTTTTTTCATTAAATAGAAAATCTCCATTCCCCTCATAACCTACTCCTGTTATTGAATATTTCTTATAGTCCGTATAAATTTCTCTGACAGTCATTTCACCTTTTGTAATTGTGCCTGTTTTATCCGAACAAATTATTGTTGTTTCTCCAAGCGTTCCAATTATAGACATTCTATTAACAATGGCATTTTTCTTTGCCATTTTGTATGCACCTACTGAAAGAGAAGTTATTAGAACTACAGGGAAACCTTCAGGAAAAGCAGATACAGAAATTGCTACCACTAAAATTAAAATATTTATTATTACTTCTGAGGATAAACTTTTTGATTGAAGAAGCATAATTATTCCAACCAAGATTGAAACAATTATTCCTATTGTAGCCATGTATTTTGTTATTTTGTTAACTTTTTTTTGAAGAAGAAGTTCTTTTTCGGCTCCAGAAATCATACGCGCTATTTTTCCGAACTTTGTTTTCATTCCAGTGTTTATGACTTCTGCGATGCATCTTCCACCGACGATAAATGAACCTGTAAAAAGAGTATTTTCGTCTTTGTAATTTGTTTTATCTTTTATAGCAAATTTTTTTATTTCAGTAGATTCTCCTGTAAGAATAGATTCGTTTATCAAAAGATTTTTTCCTTCTAAAATAAT
>CAZAGO010000013.1:0-17118 GCA_964485045.1 Candidatus Woesearchaeota archaeon
GAGGCTAATTTAGATATATAAGCCAATACTCGAGATAAACTCTCGCATAGAGGCTATAATTTAGACGTATAAATTATTTAAAAAGTATAAAATGAAAAAACCAAAAATACAAACACCAGAATGGGTTTTGAAAGGATATGATTCCGAAAAAGAATATCTTCAAAAAACCGGAAAGAAAAAAGAATCTTCTGGAAAAAAATTTAAAATAAAAAAGTGCCCAAAATGCAAGAGTAGAGAAGTTAGAGTAATTTTAACAGGGAAAGAAGAGATTGAAGATGAAGAATCTGATAATTCTTCAAAAAATAGTAAAGGTGCTGAAAGAGGAGAGTGGGAGTGTAAGAAGTGCAAATGGAAAGGAAAGAATATTATTGAAGAGGAAGTTGGAGAAGAAGAGTTTTTAAAATATTTGGAGGAAGAAGATGGAAACTGAAGAAGAGAGAGAGGTAGAGGTTATGGAATTTTCTCTTTATGAAGATGAAATTAGCGAGCTTATAGAAAAATTGCAAGAATTAAAAAAAACAAAGGGAAGTATTGATTTTGATATTGATGATGATAATTCTCTAACTATCCATTATTCTGAATAAAATGACTCCAAATATAGATCCACAAAGAGATGAAGAAATGAAGAAGGGAATAGTTAATACAGAAATTTCTGGAGAGATGAGAAAAGCGTATCTTGATTATGCGATGAGTGTTATTGTTTCCAGAGCAATTCCAAGTATAGAAGATGGATTAAAACCGGTTCAAAGAAGAATTCTTTATTCAATGAGTCAAATGGGTTTAAAGCCTAATACTCAGACAAAAAAAGCTGCAAGAGTTGTAGGAGATGTTATTGGTAAGTTCCATCCGCATGGAGATATGGCTGTTTATGATGCTCTTGTAAGAATGGCTCAGGATTTTTCATTAAGATATCCTCTTGTTTATGGGCAAGGAAATTTTGGAAGTATTGATGGAGACCCTCCAGCTGCGATGAGATACACCGAATGTAAATTAATGCCAATTTCACAAGAATTAATAGAAGATATAGATAAAGAGACTGTAAAGTTTGTTCCTAATTATGATAGTTCTATGAAAGAGCCAAATTTGATGCCTGGAAAACTTCCAACTCTTTTATTAAATGGAGCTTCTGGAATAGCAGTAGGAATGGCAACAAATATTCCTCCTCACAATCTTACGGAAGTTTGTGATGCTATTCTAGCCTATATAAAAAATCCTTCAATCTCTATAGAAGATATTTCTCAAATAATAAAAGGGCCAGATTTTCCAACAGGAGGGATGATTCAAGGAGACATGCTTGAACTTTATAAAACAGGAAAAGGAAAACTATTAGTTCGTGGAAGAACGACTACAGAAGAATTAAAAAATAAAGAGATGGTAATTATAACTGAGATTCCTTATATGGTTAATAAATCTAATCTTCTAACTCAGATTGCAAATTTAATAAAGGATAAGAAAATAAAAGATGTTTCTGATTTGAGAGATGAATCTGCAAAAGGGAAAATAAGAATTGTTTTAGAATTGAGAAAAGGAACTAGTTCTAAATTTGTGATAAATTCTTTATATAAACATACTAGTTTGCAGGATTCTTTTCATGTTAATTTTCTTACTCTTGTTGGAAATCAACCTAGAATATTGAATATAGGTGAAGTCTTAAATGAATATGTAAAATATAGAAAATTAATTATAACTAATCGTTCTAAATTTGAACTTAAAAAAGCTCAAGATAGACAAGAAATTGTTCAAGGGCTTTTAGTTGCTTTAAAGGATATTGATGAAGTTATTACGCTTATAAAGAAATCAAAAGGAAGTACTGAAGCTTCGGAAGTGCTTATGAATAGGTTTAAGCTAAATAAAAAACAAGCCCAAGCGATATTAGAAACAAAGTTGCAACAGTTGACTTCTTTAGAACAAGAGAAATTAAAAAAAGAGGCAGAGGAATTAAAGAAAATAATAGAAGAGCTTCAAAAAATTTTAGGAGATATAAAGGAAGTATTAAAAATAATTTCTAAAGAAGTTACAGAACTTAAAAATAAATATGGAGACAATAGAAGGACTTCTATACTGCAGAGAATTTCAGAGATTTCTGAAAAAGATTTGATACAAAAGAAAGAAGTTGTTATTACAATTACAGATAGAGGATATTGTAAGAGAATGGATGTTAAGGCATACAAAGAACAAAAAAGAGGAGGTAGAGGGGTTATCGGAAGTAATCTTGCTACAGGAGACTTTGTAAAACAATTACTCTATTGTTCAACGCATGACTATTTGATGTTCTTTACTTCAAGAGGAAGAGTTTTATGGTTAAAGGCATATGATATTCCAGAGGCAGAAAAATATTCTAAAGGAAAAGCACTAATAAATCTTTTAGGGCTAAAAGATGAAAGAGTAACAAATGTTATTTCAGTTAATGATTTTAAAGAAGATCTTTTTATGGCTACTCAAAAGGGAATAGTTAAAAAAATATCTTTGGAGAATTTTTCAAAGCCACGTGCTTCTGGAGTAAGAGCAATGAATCTTCCTTCTGATAATTCTGATTCTTTGATTGGAGTAAGTGTAGTTAAAAAAGGACAGGAAGTTCTTCTTGCAACAAAAAAAGGACAGGCAATAAGATTTAATTCTGATGATGTTCGTGAAATGGGTAGAGCGAGCTATGGTGTAAATGGAATAAGAATGGCTAAAGATGATGAAGTTGTAAGTTTAGAAATATTAGATACGAAAGAAATACTAACTATATGTAAAAATGGTTATGGAAAGAGAACTGCTGTTGAAGACTATAGGAAGACAGGAAGAGCTGGAAAAGGGGTAATAAATGTAAAAGTTTCTGAAAAAACTGGTCTGGTAGTTACAACCGTTTCTGTAAATGAAAATGATGGAATAATAATTACTACCGCTAAGGGTATTGTAATAAGAACTTCTCTTAAAAATATAAGAATTATGGGAAGAACAGCACAAGGAGTTAGAATAGTTAAATTGCAACAGGGTGATTTTGTTACTGATTTAGTAAAAGTTCAAGAAAACGTTGAAGATATTTAAGTATAGTTTTTTAAATCTAAACTTAAGTATTAAGATTGCAATATTTTTTATATTCGCACCAATTGCAGAGTGGACTTCTTATAGGGGGGAATTCTTTATTTGATTCTATTTTTTTTATGAGTTCTATGGTTTCTTTTTTTAATTTTTCTAGCTGTTCATTTGTTCTCTTTGAATATATTTTTTTATTATAAGTTAGATAGTGCCATATTAGAAGAATTTCTTGTTCTTTTCCGACCATTTCTTTGACTCCCAAAGAGTATAATGCTAACTGTCTGTCTTGTTCTATCTTTTCTTTTTGAGGAAGAGTATTTGCAGTCTTATAATCATGGACTTCATATTGTTTTGTTTTAGGATTATATGCAATTCTATCTATAAATCCTCTAATTTGGTATTTTTCTTCATCATCTAAACAGATTAAAATCTCTTTTTCTGTTTCCAAAGTAGTATCTTCAAATGGAGAGTTTTCAGTATAGAAGTTTACTAAGATTTTTATTCCTTTTTCAAAAAACTCTTTTTCTGTAGAATTTTCTCTTATCTTTATTTCTTTTGAAAAGTTTTCTCCCCATTTTATTGCATAGTGTTCTATGGTTGTATCAAGAGTAGGAATTTTTTTTAATTTTATTTCGGTATAAAGCCATTCAAGAGTTTCATGAACTATCTCTCCTAGAAATGCTTCTATTGTCTTTTCAAATTCAATAGGAATTTTATCTATATATTTGTATTTAAACTTTAAAGGACACTGTTCAAAGGTGCTTAATTTTGAATGAGAATACCTTGGCATATTTTTTTATAGAAAAAGAAGGTTATAAAGTTAATTCTTCTTAGAGAGTAAATTCACACTCTCCTGCATCGTTATTCCAATAATCGTATCCTTTATTTTGACAGCATTCATCGTTATATCCAGGTGTAACTGTTCCACAGCTTGAACCGACTATCATTTCTTTGTTATCTTTTGCTAAAAATCCCCACCAAGGATTTCTTATTTTTATTATTTCCCCATTGCTTGAATTTATTTCTGCTCTTACTCTTTCTCTAACTGGAAATAATAAGAATAATCTTGATTTTTTTTCTGTCTGAACTTGATACATTCCCTTCTCATCTAAAGACATTTCATAATTTTCACCTCTTTGCTGCATATTTTTCTCAATTTTTTCTTTGACTTGGTCTGGAAGCATGTTTATTTTTTTTACTTCTCCATTTGTCATAACACCATAAATTTTATCCTCTGATTTATAGAGTGTTACATTTGTAGACATGTTTTCTGTTTTTACTTGAACGATTGTATTGCCTGATTTTCCTGCATTTATTGTCATCTCTCTTTCATTTCCCAATCCACATCTAATTCCTGAACCAGAACAAGTGCAGTTTTGAGGGCATTCACTTTGATTAAGATTTCCAATTCTTAATCTATTCTCTTCCTGAACAATGTTATATGCTCTTTCTCTTTCTTGATTTTGTATCTGAGATTTTTCTCCATTATTTTGAGTCTGAACTTGATTTGAAACAGAATTTTCTTGAGCGCTTCCTAAGTTAGGACCCGTTGTTGATACTGCAGCAAAAACAAGACTTATGGATAGAATGATACAAAATACAGATACTAACACCTTTTTCATGCTTTTTCATGCACTTCTATATTTATAAATGTTTTTTTAGAAATATTTATAAACTAATATGAAATTGTTTTCATATGAAATGTATTTCATATCATCTTTTTTTTAGAAACTTTTCAAATCCTGAAAGGATGAGAATTCTTCTCGCTCTTAAGAAAAAACCTCTTTCGGTTGGAGAACTTTCAGAGGAATTAAAGATTGAACAGAGTAGAATATCTCATTTGCTTTCTTCATTAAAGCATTGCAGTATAGTTCAATCAGAGCAAAAAGGGAAGAAAAGAATTTATTTTCTAAATAAAAAAACAACTGTTCCTCTCTTAAATCTTGTAGATAAACATACGACTTGTTTTTGCAAGAATATTACTAATAAACCAGAGAATAATTCAAAATGAAAATAATTTATTTAGACAATGCAGCAACTACAAGGATGGATGATTCAGTAATAAAAGAAGTAAATAAATATTTTAGCGAGAAGTATGGAAATCCTTCTTCAAGTCATCTTATGGGAAAAGAAGCCAAAAGAGCAATTAGTGAGGCAAGAGAAATTATTGCAAATTCTATTGGTGCTAAAGAGGATGAAATTTTTTTCACTTCTGGAGGAACCGAAGCAAATAATTGGGCTTTAAAAGGGCTTTTTTTTGCACATCCTGAAAAAAATCATATAATTACTACTAAAATAGAGCACGATTGTATTTTAGAAACCTGTAGGTGGCTTAAATCACAAGGAGCAAAGATAACATATTTGAATGTTGATAGTGATGGATTCATTAATTCGAAAGACTTAGAAAAAGCAATTACTCCAAAAACTCTTTTATTTTCAGTTATACACGGAAATAATGAAATAGGAACTATACAGAATTTAGAAGAATTGGGAAATATCTGTAAGAGCAAGGGAGTTTACCTCCATACAGATGCTTGTCAAAGTTACACAAAGACTTTATTGAATGTAAAAAAACAAAATATTGATTTGATAACTTTAAATGCACACAAGATTCATGGTCCAAAAGGGGTGGGTGCTTTATATGTAAGAAAAGGAATAAAAATTGCTCCTCTTCTTAATGGGGGAGGGCAAGAAAATTTCTTTAGAAGTGGAACTGAAAATGTTCCCGGAATAATGGGTTTTGCAAAATCAGTTAAAGTTGCAAGTTCGAGTGATTTTAAAAGAATGTTCAAACTTCGTGATAAATTTATAAATGATTTACTTAAAATACCTAATACAAAACTAAATGGTTCAGTTGGTGAAAAAAGGTTGTGTAATAATATCAATATTTGTTTTTCAAATATAGATGCAGAAGCTCTTGGAGATTATTTAGTTAGTTATGGAATTTGTAGTTCAATTGGAAGTGCTTGTTCATCAAATACTCTTGAAGGAATGCACAAAAGAAGTCATGTTCTTGAGGCGATTGGGTTAAAGGATATGGAAATGAAGAGTTCTGTTAGATTTAGTATAAGTAAATACACTACTGAAGAAGAATTGAATTTTGCTTCAAAAATTATTGCGAACGTTGTAGAAAAATTAAGAAAAATAAGTCCATTAAAATGAAAAATGATAAAGTAAAAAAAATTGTGAAGGAAGGATATTCTAAAATTGCTTCTCAATCTTGTGGATGCTCTTGTGGCTGTGGAAATAATAAAGAAGAAATATCGAGACAAATAGGTTATTCAAAAGAAGAGACAAATGAATTTTCTGAAGCGAATATGGGCTTGGGTTGTGGAAATCCAATTGCTTTATCAACCATAAAAGAAGGAAATGTTGTTTTAGATTTAGGTAGCGGTGCAGGCTTCGATGCTTTTCTCGCCGCAAAAAAAGTTGGAAATACTGGAAGAGTGATTGGAGTAGATATAACTAAAAAAATGATAGAGAAGGCAAAAGCAAATTTAAAAAAATATGGTTATAAAAATGTAGAATTCAAATTAGGGGACATTGAAAATTTACCTTTAGCAGATAATTCTATTGATGTTATTATAAGCAATTGTGTAATAAATCTTGCTCCTAATAAAGAGAAGGTTTTTTCAGAGTCCTACAGAGTTTTAAAAAAAGGAGGCAGGATGTATGTTTCAGATATTGTTCTTCTAGAAAAATTAAAGAAAGAGCAATTGATGAATAATTCTCTTTTAGTAGGGTGTGTTGCTGGAGCAATGCAGAAAGAAGATTATATCAAAACTATGGAAAAAGTAGGTTTTAAAATAAAAATACTTGGAGAAGATAAATCTATTTCAAAAAAACAATATAATGGAATTGCATTGGAAAGTTTAAAAATAGAAGGAATTAAGTTTTAAAATGAAAAAAGAAAAAAATAAGATAACAAAAGATATGACATTTAGAGAAGTAGTCATTACTTATCCTGGTAGTGCAGAATTTCTCTTTAAACGCGGATTTCATTGTATTGGTTGTCCAATGGCTTCTATGGAGAGCATAGAAGATGGAGCTATTGCGCATGGAGAGGACCCTGAAAAACTGATAAATGATTTAAATAAGTTTTTGGAAAAAAAATAAAATGCCAAAAGAATTTCAAGACGAATTAATCAAGAATATATTTAATCCTAAACATTTTGGAGAAATAAAAAATCCTGATGCAACTGGAGAGTCAATTAATCCTCAGTGTAAAGATTTTACAAAAGTATATCTTAGAATAAAAAATGGGGTTATAAAAGATGCGAAATTTCAGACGATAGGTTGTATGGCTGCAATTGCTTATTCAGATAAAACTTGTGAGATGGTTATAGGAAAGAGTATTGAAGAAGCTAAAAAAATAGAACCAGAAAATGTTTTAAGAGAAATAAAAGGTTTTCCCGAAGAAAAGACTCATTGTAGTATTATGGGACCAAATGCAATAAAGAAAGCGATTGATAGTTATGAGAAAAAATAATCTTTTATTCTAATATTTCGCCCCAACCGATTAATCTCCAGTGAGAATTGATATTCCTCGCCATTCCTACATTTTCACCTTTTATTGCAATTATAGGAATATTAAGATTAAGTTCAATTCCATCTTTTGTAATTTTTTCAACTGTTCCTACTGTAATCGTTGTGCTTACACTTAGCATAATCATTTCTTTTACCTTTAATGGTTCTACAGGCGTATTCTCATGAGTTCCAAGAACCTCTTTAAATAACTCGGGTTTTATTCTTATTTTATGTGAAATTTCTGGAAGAATTCCTTTTAAAGAAAATAAACATCCGGTTAGGGAATCTGTTTTAGTTAAATGAGGATCAAGACTTGTTTCTATAGATATACTTGCACCTGGGAATGCCTCATTTATTGAACTATTTCCTTTATGAAGAGAAGTAATTTTTGCATTTAGTGTTTGATGATTTATTTGATTTGCTTTTTTAATTATTATTCCTGGTTTTATTTCTATCTCATCTCCTACTTTTAATTTTCCTTTTTTCAAGACTCCTCCAAGTACCCCTCCTTTAAGGTTTTCTATTAGAGTTCCTGGTTTGTTTATATCAAAGCTTCTTGCAATTAAAAAGATAGGAGGGGAATTTATTTCTCTTTTTGGAATTTCTATTTTGCATAGTTCTTCGAGAATCTTATCAATGTTTATATTTTGTTGTGCAGATGCAGGAATTATAGGCGCATTTTCATATTGGGTATTTTTTAAAAAAGATTTTATCTCATTGTAATTTTTAAGAGCTTGTTCTTTTGATACTAAATCTATTTTATTTTGAACAATTATTATGCTCTTTATTTTTTTTGCTTGAAGTGCTACGAAGTGTTCTTTTGTTTGAGGTTTTATTCCTTCGTTAGCAGCTATAACTAGAATTGCTGCATCAATTATTGCTGCTCCTGAGAGCATGGTTGCCATAAGCATTTCGTGTCCTGGAGCATCAATAAAACTAATATATCTCACAGGAGTTCCTTTTTTTTCAAAAGTATATTTTTCTCCTTCTTTTCTAATTATCATCTCGGCATATCCTAGTTTTATAGTTATTCCTCTTTTCAGTTCTTCAGAATGGGTGTCTGCAAACTTTCCAGTAAGCTTGCTTAAAAGAGTTGTTTTTCCGTGGTCTATATGTCCTACAATTCCAATATTTAATTCTGGAAGTTCTGTCATAAAAATAGATTGTGTGGTTAGTTTTTAAGTTTTGGGTTTTATTTTTTGTATATCCTATCATGATGGTCAAAATCATCAAAAATTATCGTATCTGTCGTTTTGTTATATTGAAAAACAAGAACAAAGTGTCCTATATGGGCTCTTTTTGAATCTTTCATATTGTATCTTAAATTTTTGTAGTGCTCAATCTCATAACATTTTTTAATTTCATCAATTTTTTTAAGAAGTTGTTCATAAAGAGATTTATCTTTTTTTGATAATTTCTTCATTGATGTTTGAAGAAATTTACTTATTTCCGAATTATGCATCTTTTTTAGCTAGTGGCTTTTCTTAAATCTTCAATAGAATCAAACTTAAAATATTTTCCTTTTCTTATTTTCTTTAATTTTTCCAAATATTCTGGCCTTAATTCTGGTTCTAGAAAGCTTTCTTCATAAGTTTGAGTAATTAAAGCTACTGCTTCACTTTTGTTTTTTAACCCAAATTTAGCTTTTACAATATTCAATATTCTGTCTTCTCTTTCACCTATTTTTATAATATTTTGGACCATCTTATTATTTTTAATTATGTTTAGTTATTTTTTATAATTTTTTATAATATTTAAACATTTTGGTTCTATCCATATCTAAGGCTTTGAATTAATAAGATTGTCCAAAGAATTCCTGCAAGAGTATTCATTGCCGATGAAAAATATATAGATAATGTAAAATAAACAAATGAAACAGAGTAGAGAGCGATAGAGGTTATTATTGCTGTTTGAGTAGAGATTAATGCTTTTTTCATTTTGAAGCCTTTTATAATTTGAGGAATGAGTGCATAGCTCATAAGAAAAACAGCAATAGTTATTACTAAATCTTGCCAAATCATTCAGAGTCTTCCATTCTTTTTTTTATATATTTTTCGTAGCCTCTTTCAGTAGGTTCGTAGAATTTTTCATTTTTTATTTCAGGAGGAAGATGTTCTTGATTAACTTTTGAATCTTTAAATTCAGGAGCATATTGATATCCTTTTCCATAGCCTAAATCTTTCATTAGTTTTGTTTCTGCATTTCTCAAGTGAAGAGGTATAGAAAGGTTTCCTGTTTGGTTTATTATTTCTTTTGTTTTATTCACTGCTTCGTAAACTCTATTTGATTTTTCTGCCGTTGCAAGATAAATTGCAGTTTGTACTAAAGCAGTATTACATTCTGGATAACCGAGAAATTCTACTGCTTGTTTTGCAGCGGTTGCAATTTGAAGTGCTTGAGGATCTGCATTTCCTATATCTTCTGAAGCAAATCTTATCATTCTTCTTATAATATATTTAGGGTCTTCACCAGCTTCAATCATTCTCATAGTCCAATAAACTGCTCCTTGTGCATCAGAGTCTCTCATGGATTTGTGCAAAGCAGAGATTATATTATAATGCTCTTCTCCGTTTTTGTCATATCTTAGAAACTTTTGTGCAGAGTTTTGTATCGTTTCTTTTTGTATTTCTTTTTCATTTGAAAGAGAGGAAGTAATTTCAAGAATATTTAATGCTGTTCTTGCATCTCCATTTGAGAGGTTAAATATTAATTTTTTATTTTCAGGTTTAATAGAGAAAGCGTTATTTAGTCCTTTTTCACTGGCAATTGCTCTGTCTATTATTTTAAATATCGCTTCTTCATTAAGTTCTTTTAAAGTAAATACTCTTGAACGAGAAAGAAGTGCAGAAATTATTTCAAAAGAAGGGTTTTCCGTTGTTGCACCTATGAGCGTTATAGTTCCGTCTTCAACAAAAGGAAGAAGAAAGTCTTGCTGAGCTTTATTAAATCTATGAATTTCATCTAAAAAGAGAATAGTTTTTTTATGAAATAGCTTTGCTCTTTGAATTGCTTTTTCCACATCTGCTTTTCCAGCACTTACAGCAGATAATCCAACAAATTCAGAATTTGTAACCCTTGAAATTAATCTTGCAAGAGTTGTTTTTCCACACCCTGGTGGCCCCCATAAAATTATAGAAGAATATAATTCTCCTTTTTCAATTGCTGCTCTTAGAGGTTGATTTTCTCCTACGATATGTTCTTGTCCAACAAAATCTTCTATTTTCTCTGGACGCATTCTGTGTGCAAGAGGTTTTACAACAGCCATATTTTTAGAGAAAGATTGAGGTATTTAAGGATTACTTTTATTCAGCTTTAGGTGTTTCTTCAGCTTTAGCTTTAGGCTGATTTTGTTCAGGGAAAATTTCCTGTAATTTTTTGTTGCCTTCTTTTATTATCTTTAGATTAATTTGTGTAATTGCTGGAGATAGGATTTTTCCTCTAACAGTTTTTCTTAATCTAAGTCCTTTTGGGCGAGCTCTACCAACTCTTTTTTTACCTTCTCTTCTTGGTTTTTTAGCCATATATTTTCCAAAAGTCAAAAGCACTTTGCTTAAACCTGTTCCTAAGGATTCTTTTTTTGCGGCAAATCCAGCTTTATCACTTGCACCTGTTATTTCAAATTCATAACCTTTTAAATCTGAAGAAATATCACTTCCCTGTACTTTTTCATTGAGCTCTTTTCCAACTAATTCTTCCGCTTCAGCTTCTAAATGAAAGGTTTTTCCTGTCTTATCCGCGATGTTTATTTTGAAAACCATTTTTTATATAAGTATTTATTGGAGAATTGGTTTAAAAAGATTGTGTTATGAATTAAATCCCCCATTCGGGTTTTTTCTTTCTCTTTATTTCTGCTAATTCTTGAAGTGCTTTTAACTCATTTGATGAAAGCAAATCTTTATTTTTTTTGAAGCTTCTAAAACTTGATTCACCCATATCAGAATAAAGAAATTTTTTATCTTCTAATTGTCTTTCAAAATTGACTCCTGAAATTGAAATAGCAACTTCCATTCCTTCTGTTGCTTCTTGGACTGATTTTTTTTCTGATTGTATATTTTTTATTTTTCCTATTTCAATTCCTGTTTCATCAATTAAGTTTGTTCCTGAAAAAAGTCTTCCTGCTTCTATTTTAACTCCGAAAATACACGGATTGGTATTTCTAAAAACGTATTGGTGGAGAATATCCAGCTTGCATAGGTGAGCAAGACTCATCAATCTTCTTTTTTCAATTTCATTTATTTTTTCTTTTCTGAATTCAACTAATTTATCAATTAATTCATAAATAACTTCGTTTGTAATTATCTTTACATTTCCTTTTATCTCTTTTGCATCTTCTTCTATTTCTACATTAAATCCAGCAATAATTGCATCTAGTTCATCTATCTCGAAATTTGCTTTTGCACAAACTATATCTGCTTTATTTATTTCGCCTATTCCTGCTTTTAGTACAGGTATGTTGCTTTGTTTTAGTAGAACTAAAAGTGCTTCTAGACTTCCAAGTGAGTCGGCTTTTGCAATTATTCCTTTCTTATCTGTTTTTATATTCTCAGAAATTTCTTTTTTGAATATTTCTTTTATTTCTTCCAGATTATTTTTATATGCTAAAAAAGGCATGCCTGGAGCGATATTATTTTTTTCTATTAATTGCATTCTTAATCCGGTTGAAGCGTGAACTTTTTGTTTTGGTTTAAATTTTGAACAGAGAGGTTCGATTTCTTCGAGAACTCTTATTCTAGTTATTATTGGTTCTCCTTCAAAATTAGCAATTGCAATTTCGTCGTTTTTTGATAGTTCACCATCATACAATATTGACTCTATGTAATTTGTACTTCTGTCTTTTTTTACTTCAAGCATGACTCCTTTAGGTTCTTTTCCTAGTTCTAATTTATTTATTAAATATTTTTGACTTAATCCACATAAAACTATAATTAATTCCGCAATTCCTTCTTTTGTTCTTGCAGAGCAAGGGACAAGTGCTATTTTCTTTGTGAAATCTGAAATATTGTAGAATAAATCAGAATCAAATTCATAACTGTTCAATGCACCCATGATAACCATATATCTTTCATCAAATATTTGTTTCACATTTGGTGGTTGCATTTCTATACTTTTTTTTAAAGAAGGATCAAGTTTTCTCCAACTACTTATGTTATCTATTTTATTTAATGCGATGATGAAAGGAGTTTTGTTTCTTTTTAGAATTTGAATTACTTCTGCTGTTTGAGGTTTTATTCCTTCATTTATATCTATAACTAAAACTGCTAAATCTGCTAAACTTCCTCCTCTCTTTCTTAAATTTGTAAATGCTGCGTGCCCTGGAGTATCAATTAGTAAAAATCCAGGAATCGTAAGTTCAATTCCAGAACTCTTTATTAAAGGGCAAGCTTTATTCAATTGTTCTGCTGGATAAGATGTAAAGGATATTTTTTGAGTTATTCCTCCTTTTTCTCCTTCTTGAATACAGCTATCTCTAAGGCAATCTAAAATAGATGTTTTTCCATGGTCTACGTGCCCACAAACCGTAACGATTGGTTGACGGATGCCTAAATTGGACACCGTAGACCTTTCTGCTGAGTTATTTTTTTCAGATACCATATAAAATGGATGAAAAAACCACTTATAAAGTTAATCCAAACGAGGCAGGAAGGAGGAGTGATGATGCTTCCCTGTGATTTATGTATTCCTCTTGTTGAGGGCACTCTTTGGCTGGTGCAAGGCATTTTTTACTTTGAAGATAGCAAGGGCAGGCAAAAGAAACTCGGAAAGATAAAGCCGAAGGAGATCAAATATGGCTTCTAAAGAAGTTCAAAATCAACTAGGAAGTTCAAATTTGAACTTGTTCATATTTAACTGCCTTAAAGCAGGTCTCCGCCCATCTAAGATATGTGAGAAGTATGGTCTAAAGAAGACTGCTGTTCAGTATCATTTATCGATGCTAAAACAGGCAGGACTAATTGAAAAAGTTGGTTATGGAGTATGGGCGATTTTAAAAGAGTTGAAGAAATTCCTTTTAATTCTGAAAGAAAGATAATGAGTGTTTTATGCAAAACTGATAAGGGCAATTTTGTCTATTCTAAGGGAGCTTTAGAAGTATTATTGAAAAAATGCAAATTTATACTGAGAAATGATGGAGTTTTTACAATTACAGATAAACAAAGAAAAAATATATTAGAAATTAATAAAAAGATGACGTCTGATTGTTTGAGAACTCTTGCTTTTGCATATAAACAAGTAAAGACATTTTCTAAAGACCATTTTGAAGAAGATTTAATTTTTATTGGTTTTGCAGGAATTGAAGACCCTCCTAGAGAAGAGGTAAAAGAAGCAATTCATTTATGCTTAAAATCTGGAATAAAGGTTAAAATGATTACTGGCGACAATAAAGAAACAGCTCTTTCTATTGCAAAAAGAATAGGTCTTATTGGAAAAGTAATGGAAGGAGATGAATTAGAAAGATTGACAGAAGAAGAACTATCAAGGGTAGTTTCTCATATTTCAATCTTTGCAAGAGTTAAACCAGAACATAAGCTAAAAATTGTAAGAGCATTAAAAATAAACGGCGAAATAGTTACAATGACTGGTGACGGAGTAAATGATGCTCCTGCATTAAAAGAAGCCCATATTGGTGTTGCAATGGGAAAAAACGGAACAGATGTTTCAAGGTCTGTTGCGGATTTAACTCTAAGGGATGATAATTTTGCGACAATAGTTTATGCAATTAAAGAAGGAAGAACAATTTTTAAAAATATCCGAAAGTTTGTAAGTTATCAGCTTTCATGTAATTGGGCAGAACTTATAATATTATTTGTAGGAGTATTACTTTCTCCTTTTTTTGGCTGGCAGATTCCACTCTTATTAGCATTGCAAATTCTATTTATGAATTTAATTACTGATGATCTTCCAGCAATAACTCTTGCTATTACTCCTCAATCAAAAGATATAATGGATGAAAGGCCAAGAAAGAAAAAGGAAATTCTGAATAAGTCTGTTATTACTTGGTTTGCTATTGCAGGTTTAACTATGGCAATAGTAACCTTAAGTGTTTTTTATATCTCATTTAATATTCTTAATATGGATTTTGCTACTGCAAGAACAACAGCGTTTGCTTCACTGATCCTTTTAGAACTTGCTAATGCCTATAATTTTATATCGTTTAGACATAAGGTTAATTTTGGAACATTACTCGTAAATAAGTACTTGTTTATTGCATCAGTTATTTCAATTATCGCAACGCTGTTAATCTTTTATACCCCATTAAATAAAGTATTTGAAACAGCTCCTATTGGCTTTATGAATTGGGGGATTGCAATTATCGCATCTTTGATTATAGTTGTTATTTTCAATATATTGAAAAAATTAAATGAAAAAAGAGAGTTTTTTAAACTAGAACATTTTTAAAATTCGCGAAAGCTTTATATACTTTTAATTTCAATCTAAATCAGTAGAGGTGAATATGAAAAATATGATTTCAAAAAAAGGTGGTAGGAATTCTAATGGAAAATCTAATTCTATATTCAGCAATAAATCCTTATTAAGAAGGCATTTGGTTTTTCTTTTGTAGATTTTTATAAATCTACGATGTATCTCTTATCCAATCTTATATGTTGTTAAAAAATGATTAAAAAACAAAAAATAATAAAGAACATGAAAAAAGAAAAAGATAGTGGAAAAGGGGTTAACTTTTTCTTAGAAGTAAAAAAGTTGTCCAAAGATGTATGTCCTCCAGAGTATATGCTTGATAGTGATGTCGGTTTAGATTTAAGGGCGAATGAAAATATTTCTTTAATGCCCATGGAACAAAAAGCTATTAAAACGGGGATTAAAATAAAAATACCTAACGGCCATGTAGGATTAATAAGAGATAGAGCAGGAATAATCAGCGAAATGAAAGTTCATACAGTAGCAGGAACATTCGACCCAGACTATAGAGGAGAGGTTTCTATTGTTGTTGTGAATTTTGGAGATGAAGAAGTTGAGATTGAAAAAGGAATGAGAATAGCTCAGATGATAATTCTTCCGGTTACAAAAGTTGGAATTAAAATAGTAAATTCTTTGTCAGAAACAAAAAGAGGTTCTAAAGGGTTTGGTTCAACAGGGATTAAAGAAAAAATAAAAGCATTCAATGAATTAGAAAAAGAACTAAGAGAATAATAAAATGAGCACAACATTAATATTTGCAGGAATTGGATGTCTTGGAGGATTATCAAATAGTTTAATTGGAATTGCAAAGGCCAAAACTCGAGGAGAAAAAATAAGATTAAGGTATCTTGTTAGGACACTAAAATTCTCACTTATTTCTGGAACTTTAATTGGGACAGTTGTTAGATATAGTTATCCTATAAGTTTTATTGCGGGTTATATTGGAAGTGATGTTCTTGAAGAAGTTTATTGCCTATTTAAAAAAACTAAAATATGGAAGAGACATTTTATTTTAAGAAAATGAAAAAGATGCTAGCAAAAAGAGGTTTTAAAATAAGTATTGGATTAATCTTACTGAGTATTGGAGCAACAACAATTCTCCCTCCTCCAGATTTAGATCTTTTAATTATAACCGGGCTCACAATTATGGGAGTCCCAATAAAATATAATCTTCCAAGTGTATATCTCGGAGGATTTTTGCTTATTTTGGTTGGGTGTTGGATATCTGGAAAAAATCTAATTAAAGTTTTAAAATTAAATAAAAGGAGGAAAAATGAAAAAAGAGCAAATTAAGAAAATTTGGAAAGCAGAAAAAGAAATCCGAGAAGCCGAAGATGCTGTTTTAGAAGCAGCTGAATCTGCTGACGAAGAAACTAAAGAATCTCTTACAAGAGCTGAAAGAGATTTGGAGAAAGCAGAAGCTGAAGTCATTGAATCTCAAGGATAAAAGACAAACATGAAAAAGAACAATAAAGAACAAATTGGTCAAACTAAAGAGAAAACAAAGTCCTTTAAGAAAGAAATAAAAGAAGCAGATATAGCTTTGAGAAAAGCCAAAAAGGAAATATTAGAAGCAGAGGAAGCAACAAATAAAGCGCGAGAGGAGGTTATCGATGTTGCGATAATATCTAAAGGAACTAAAAGAAGAAAACTTTCAGAAGCAGCAAGAGATTTGGAGAAAGCAACACATTTAGCTTCTGAATCTTGCCAGTCAGCAGAAGAAGCAGAATTTAAAATAAGGGGGATCAAAAAATAATTAAAATGCCCTCAACATACAAAAGAAGTTTAGTGAAAGGAATGGTCTGGGAAGGGTTCTCTTTTATAATTACTTTTATTGCAGTCTACTTATTTTATGGCAATTTTACATTGTCTTTCAAATTTTCCATATTGTTATCATTAATTAAAGTAATTTTATTTTTTATTCATGAAAGAACATGGAAAAATATTCAGTGGGGGAAATGTTAAACATTAAATGGAATTAGTATTTGCTTATGTTTTATTGCCTTTGCTTATATTTATAGCAAGAGTCGCAGATGTGAGTCTTGGAACTGTGAGAATTATCTTCATATCGAAAGGGTATAAATTTCTTTCATTATTTATTGGATTTTTTGAAGTATTGATATGGCTTACTGCAATAAACCAGATATGGTC
>CAZAGO010000014.1:0-6561 GCA_964485045.1 Candidatus Woesearchaeota archaeon
AATGAAAAAATATGGTTGCCTAGAAGAATACCATAATTTTCAAGAGGAAAATAAAGAAAAATAAGAAGAAGAACAATAAAACTAATTAAAAAAACAGGGATGAAAGGTATTCCTTTTTTTATCCTTACAAATTTAAGATGTTTTTTTAAGAAAGTTATTTCTCTTTTATCAACACCATCCCATTTTGCTTTAATAATCCTTTTTCCAACTTTAACATCGCTATAAAGCCAATCTCCTTCTGTTAATTCCAAAGTTTTAACATTAAAAATCATACCTCCCTCTTCCACCGCTTTAGAATAAATATAAAGAAAAGGGAACAAAACTAAAATAATTGAAAAATAAAAAAATGTATGCTCTAAGAAGCTTAAAAGAAAAATAATTATAAATAAAATAAAAGAAACATAAAAAAGTTTCTTATTCAATTTAAATTGTTTTGAAAACTCTTTCTTAAAAGATTTAAAATTTTTTAACATTAAGACAATGCTATAAAAAATACCATAAATAGATCCTACAATGAAAAAAATTGATAAAAAAAGAATATAAATTTTAACGTTAGTAATAAAATTATTTGAAAAAGGAAGAATTGCTCCTAATGCAATCATGAGCTTCGCATCTCCTCCAGCAAATATTCTCAAATAATAAAAAAGATTACCTATTAAAAAAAAGATTATCAATCCAATAAGACCCTGATAAAAAAAAATAAATCCTTCATCTAAAAAAAAACTATAAAAAAATCTTATTCCTACTGCAAAGATAATTAAAGAGAAATTTAACCAATTTGCAACTTCTCTTTTTTTTATATCTTGTATACTTGCAAAAATCATCCAAAAAAATCCTAAAAGAACTAAAAAGATTATTCCTTGATGCATAACCAATAAAAGAAATTATAGCTTATAAAATCTTATTTTTCAGAAAAAGAAAGGGTTCTTGCTCTTCCCCCTTTTTTATAAGGGTGTTTCTTTTTTTCCTTAAACTTTCTTCCCTTCTTATTCCTTTGTTCCGAATCCGAATGAGAACCCATTTTATAAAAAAACTAGATACAATAATCACCTAAAGAATCTGAAATTGTTTTTTCACCTACAATTTTAATCTTTTCTTTGGTATTTGAAAGAGTATATTCCCAGCTTGCACAATATGTTACTTGTTTACACTTTTGACTCAAACTAGAACAAGATTGAATACCATAGGAACTAAAATCTTTCAAAGAAGATAATATGTAGCAAGTAACTCCTTTATAAGTATTTGTTCCATCAGTTAATTCTCTTTTAGCAGAACAATAAGCGTATTGATTTTCTGAATTACAAGCAGTTTGACAGGCTTTCGATATAGTATCAATATTTTCTTTCTCTCCAAACCATGGAACAATTTTATTCCAACCAAGCATAAAACCGAGTACTAGAATTACAAGAACTGCAAGCCCAAGCATAATCAATATTATTGCGTTTATACTTAACCCTTGAGCTTTATTATTCATTTTTTATCCTCTTTTGATAAAACCTAGAAGCCAGTGCTATTTAAAAACATTTCTCTCACTCCAAAGAATATTCTATTTTTATCCCTTTTATATTACAAATAAGCTTATTTTGAGAATCAATAGAAAATTTATTACCAAGAAAATTTTCCTCTTTATTTAACAAAACTTTCTCTTTTGATGCATCGGAAGAGTACCCTAAATTTTTATAAAAATAATATTGTTCTATTGGAACAAGGCACTGTTCAATTTCTCCGATTCTATTTAAATCATAATACTTCTCTTGCCCAAAAGAAAAAAATTCAAAATTGACAAAAGTCAAAACACAAAGAAAAATAACACCTATTACTAGAATTACTATGGGAACTTCTGCATGAGAATTTTTAATCATTTTTCCCTCCAATTATTGAAAGAAATTCGGCAAAGCCGAAAACATGGTAATTTTTATAAGAGTTATAAAAATAAGAAGTCAATTCAATGCTAACTTTTTTATTTTCTTTTTCAAAAAAGTAAGTATGATAAAGTTCTTCATGATTAAATTGAGATAAACCCAATTGAACTAAAAACCCTTCAATTGCATTAAAATTTGAATAAATCTTTTCTTCTTTTTCTTTTCCTTCTAAAGATTCATAAATATTAATCTCTCCTTTTGAAAAGTCTATATTTTCTCGTCTAGAAAGAGAATTTAAAAAAGAGTCTATTTCTTTATTACTTAATTCAGAAAACTCTCCTACAAAAGCCTCCTTAAGAATTTGTTCATTTTTTAGAAAGTATCCGGAAAAAGATTTTGCGATAAGAAGATCTTGCGATCTATAAAAAGAAATCTCGGTATCAAAAATATTAAATTGTATAAGAAAAAGAGGAATGGATAGAATAAGAATAATAATTACTGTGGCAACCATCCAAGAGATTGTATCACTTATCTGTGCTTTTTTTGAATTATACATTTTTTTCGGTCTTTCTAACACAAGCAGTTATTTTTAAAGTGTAAATTTTTTCGTTTGCAAAAGCATGTATACTTCTTTCTTCACAAAAAGGAAATTTTTCTTTTTTAGAATCTAAAAAATTAAAGTTAGCATTCTCTTTCAAATTAAAATTTCCAGAAGCAAAAAAATTAAGAGTATCTTTTTTGTCATCTAAAAAAAGAATTGAAACAAAAAATTGATCGTTATTCCAATCTTTAAAATTTTCAACTTGAAAGTTTAACCCACAAGATCTTAAGAGAGTTTCATTAGAGAGAAGGATTTCGCCTTTTTCATTTATTAAACTTGGAAAAATTTTTCCTCCTTGTACAACGCAATCAGCCATTTTTTCTGTTAAAAAAAGTGCTTCCATTTCTCGAACATCAAGAGGTTTACCATATAAAGAATAAACAATAGAAACTATTGCAAAAGTTATTATAAATAAAATCAAAAACCAATAAACGGAAACAATTTTATCAGTCATTTGATTTCCTCTAATTTATTTGGTTTAATTATTTCAAAAGAATATTCATTTCCATCTGTAGAATAAAAAAACTCTTTGCTCAAAGGAGCATCATTAAAAAAAGAATAAGAATATCCTCCATTTTCTCTAAGTTTAACTGTTACAACATTTCCTTCAACCAAAACTATTTTACCATTATAATCTTTGCTTTTTTTTAAAATTGCACTTTGCATATCTATTGCTAAATTCATTCCGGGTTTTGCAGCATCAATAGCTAAGGCAATCTTTTTTGCATATGCTTCTTCAACTGAACCAATATTATTTGCTTTTACAAAGATAAAAAGAGCTAAAATTGAAAAAAAAGCAATATTCAAAATTATAAAAATTATATTCTCTGTTAAAAGCTCTGCCTTCTTATTTTTCATTTTAAGGAATTGTTACAAACGAATAGCAACCCATAGAAGAAGATTTGCTTCTTTCTAAGATCATAGGAGGAATGCTTTTTTCAGTATACCCCCCAGGAACGAGTTTTAAGCCTATTCCAGACTTACTTCTTCCAGTATAAATACCATAAATCTTCTCTAAACTTATTTCTGAAGAAATAGGATTAAAATTTCCAAAAGAAGAATAAAAGTATTCCCAATAAGTTTGAACTTCATTTCTTTTAGTATTTTTTAAATAAGCATAAAATTCTTCACTTGTAATTTTTTCTATTTTGGAAAGAGTTTTAGAATCGAATGCTATTTCCACACAAGTAGCACAAACAATTTCCCCTCCCAAGGACCAATCTACATAATCTTTTTTCCCTTCTCCAAACATCCACCAACAATCAGCCATTTCATCTGCAATTACTTTCATTATCTGCTCTTTGCCTCCATCTTTAGCACTCAAATCAATTTTAATATTTGTCTTAGCATTAAAATTGCTACAAGAATCCCCTCCAGATATACAAATATAATTCGTTTTACAATCAATTTCGCTAAAAAAACTTGTTTTAGATTTAACTTGTATAGAATTTTGACAAATTTGTTTTTCAGATAGCTCTTGAAAATTTAACTGGTATATAAAAAATAATAAAACTGCAAAACTCACAAGTAAAATAATCAAAAGAACTATTTGTTGAGTAGTTAGCTCAGCTCTCTTATATTTCAACTTAGAACCCCCAATCTTTTAAACATAAAATAAATTCCTAATAAAACGATTGTAAAAAAAACTAACCAAAGAAGTTTTTTAAACAAAATCTCCATATCCATATTCTTCCTAATATCTCTCCTTTTACCTACTTTAAGAACAAATATTAATAAATGTTTATATTAAAAGATAAAAAAGATTAAAAACAAGCTCTTCTTTAATATTTATGGCTTTTAAAATTCCAAAAGGTTTGGAAAAAACAATCATAGGAATAGCCAGTTCACTTATTATTTCTAGCACCCCTTTATACGCTTTAGCAAACGAAACCCAAGATATGGAAATGACCATTCCCATAAGGGCTGGTTTTGAAATTGGAAAATATAAAACAATTAGTTTAAAATATGGAAAATACTCCGAAGAAGTTTTTTTAAAAACAAATAGAGGAGAAAAAAGTTTAGAAATACATTTTGGAATAAATGAATCTGAAACATATAGGGGTAAAAAAATAGATATCGTTAATTTAATCCCTATGGACCCGGGTTTTTCTAGACTTGTTATTTTTCTTCCAAAAAAAATGAAAATAAAAGACATTGAACAAGAGGCATATATTCTCCCTCAAGAAAAATTTGTAAAGCTAAAACCTCTTGAAAAAACAACTTTATCTAAAGAGATATTAAAGCGAGGAGAACAGTTAATTGATAGTCTAACCCCTTTCTTTGTGATAAATCCCGTAAAAGATGCAAAAGATAAACTAATTGAATCTAGCTCAACAAGGGAAGAAGAAAAGTATTCTAAAATAGCAAAAGATTTAGAAAATTTAATTAGTGAAGAATATACTTTTAAAAAAATAGATTTTTTCCCAGTAGATCGTATAGGTTATATTGAAAGGGAAAGAAAAATAAAAACATTATTTGAGACCTCTGAATTAGAAGGGGCGGGATACATCCAAGCTTTCCTTAGACCCGCAATAGGAAGTAATACTACTCCAGCAAGAAATACTGGAAGATGGATAAAAATAAATTTAATAATACAAGGAGAAAAACTTCTTTCTTTTATTAACAAAAATGAAATATTCACAGAAAAAAAATCAATGGGAGATTCAAAACAAGAAGTCCTTAATTTATATGAGATTATGAAAAACAGACCAACTAGAGATATAGGTGCACACGATCCTCAAGGAAAAAGAACAATTATTTATTCCTACAACAGAGAAAATCTTTCTTTATTAAATAATAAAGAAATTTCTTCATCAAAAAATGAATTTCAAAAACAAAATATTCAAAATTTTAAAGAAAGGGTGGGCTCTAACAAACTATTTTTAGGGATAGAAAAAGATTTAAAAAAGGAAGGTTTTTCGGAAGAAACGATAATTGTAATAGAAAGCATAGGTAAAGGAAGAGCAGCTTTATGGAATTTAAAAGGATTATCTGAACAATGTAGAAAAGTAGAAGAAAGAGGATTTTAAATTAATTAAAAAACTAAATTAAAAAATTATTAAAAAAATCAATAAATTTATCTTTAAAAAAGAAAAAAACTGCTATAGAAATTATAGCAAAAACTAAAACTCCTAGTATGATTTTTATTAAATTTGTTATAGTTAAATCGCTCATTTTATCTTCTAATTAAAAGTTTTAATTTATCTATCAGATTAAAAGAACCTTCCTTTAGAAAATAAATTGAAATCATAACTATCGCTAAAACAGCTAAAGCAATTAAAAGCCAAGAAAGATACTCTGAAACTATTCCTTTTTTATTCATATTTTAAAAAAACTTTAAGATTAATAAATCTAACTAGTTATACCTCCCAAAACAAAAGTTCCTAAAAGGAAAAGAGCCACCATCGCGATTAAAGAAGCAATAAAATAAAATATCATCCCTCCAAAGAGATTTCTTCCAGTCCGATTCATTTTTTCTAATTTATCTTCTCCAGAATCTACTGTAACTAGCGAAGCAGTAAGTATAAAAATAATTTCTATCAAATAAATTCCTATAGATATTTGTAAGAAATAAGGAGGAATCATATCTGATATTTTGAAAAAGTTATCTATTCCTATTGAACCCATTCCTGCAACATTTGTTTCTGCTCCCGAAGTTGCTTCTCCAAGCTTTGTTAAAATTGTTGAAATCATTGCCGCAAGACCTACAACAACCCCCGAAAGAAGAGGGGCTAAAAAAGTCATATTGCTCTTCATTTCCGAAACAACCTCTGCTAAAATATCTTTAAGTCTATTTGTAATTTTTTGAATATTTTTTACATATTCTGAAATGCTTGTTAAACTCACGGCTGCAATTCCTAATCCTTTTTTAGAAGATTCAACTAAAATTTTCATACTCGTTGCAATTAAATCGGAAGGATAATGAAGGATTGCTCCAGTCTTAGAATCAAAAATTGCCTTTTCAACACTCATACCCATTTGCATTATATTATAATTTACAAGTTTGAAAAAATCCTCTGTAACCAATCCCTTAGAAGACTCGGCTATTTTTCCAAAAACAATTTCTGGAGGAACCCCATTTCCAATTCTATTTCCTAA
>CAZAGO010000014.1:6661-10770 GCA_964485045.1 Candidatus Woesearchaeota archaeon
CTTAAACTCATAATTCTATCTGTTAAATAAAAAGCAAAAAAAGGAAAAAGAAAAACATACAAAAGAAAAACATGGCTCCACTTTATTGCTCCTCCAAGCATTGCAGAAGCCATTGGAAGAAGAGCTATACCTAATACCGGAAGAACAACTGTAAACATATATGTGTTTTGAAGAGGAGATTTAATCTCTTGAACAAACTTAAGCATTTTATCATGAACTCCTTCTAAGATTACTTGAAGAGCTTTTTCAAGAGTTACAATTCTTCTTGAATTATCCGGTTCAAATAAACTACTCTCTATAAGTTGAAAAGACTCTATAAAGAAAGGGGCATAATCTCTCCAAGTTCCTAAATAGTTATCCAAACTCTCTTTCATACTTGAAAATTTTCCTATCTGCACATCATAAAAGACTTTCATAAAATCTAGTGAAAGGGGGGCTTGTAAATTTTGAGAAGCAAATGCAATTGCTTTTTCCAAATTAGGAGTATGCCTCATATATACAACAACATAAAGTATTGCTGGAACCATTTGAGAAGAGGCTTTTAATCTCCATTTATTTGCAAGTCTTGAAGGATAATTTCCCATAAAATAAAATAAAAATAAAGAAATTACTACAAATAGAAAAAAGATAGAAAAAGGAAATTCGTCTAAAATTTTTCCTGGTTGAATTAAAGCAAAAGAGATTGAAAAAAATAACCCAAATAAAAAAACAAGTAAAAAGGCAATAAAACCCAACCCAAAAACCTGCCAAGGCTGTATCTCAAGATGAGCAATTTCTAAATCTCTCTTTATTCTTTTTTCATCTTTTTCTGAAGGTTTTATCTTAAAAACACTTCCAAGACCATTACACCACCTCTCATATCTTGTGAATTCTGGCGCCATTTCTTCTTTAAATTTAGAATATTCCTTACTAAAGCTAGAAGAGGCACTTGAAGAAGAATCAAATTGATTTATTTGTTGTTCTATTTTTGCACCATGCTTTCTAAATATTTCTTCTATCTTTGAATTTTTAGAATCAACCATATTCCCCTCTTAAGTATACCAGATAAAAACAATTAATAAAGATTGCTAAAAGCTACTTCTTCTCTTGAAAAACAAAAGATTTATATAGTATTATGAATATATATTCATAACTAAATAGATTAAATAAATAGGAGGAAAAATAAAAATGCCAGGATTTGATGGAACAGGACCCGCAGGACAAGGAACTATGACTGGAAGAGGATTAGGACCGTGCGGCTGCGGAATGTGTAGAGGATTTGGAAGAGGATTTGGTAGAAGACTTGGATTTAGACAACAAGTTGTTCTTACAAATGAAGAAGAAAAGAAAATTCTTGAAGCAGAATTTAAAGAAATTGAATTGGAAAAACAAGAAATTGAAAAAAGACTCAAAGAGTTGAAATAAACCTTTTCTTTTTTTTCTTTTTTTCTTTTTTTAGTAAAATTTAAATAAAGATATGAATACTTATTCATTATGGTTCGCCCAAAATTATGCAGAAAAGTTGGACTTAATCCAAATGTTACTTATTTTAAACCAAGAGGAATTCCCCTAAGAAATCTAAAAGAAACAATTCTAGCTGTAGAAGAATATGAAGCAATTAGATTAAAAGATCTGGAGAATTTAGAGCAAGAGATTTGTGCAAAGAAAATGAATATATCACAGCCAACTTTTCATAGATTAATATTATCTGCAAGAAAAAAAATAGCAGAAGCGATAATAAATGGAAAGGCTATAAGAATTGAAGGTGGAAACTATAGAATATAATTGGAACTAAAAAATTTTCTTCTTAACCGTTTCATTCAACCATTTTTGCCATCTAGGAAAAACTTTTTCAGAAAGAGGCAATCCTATTTCTGCCATAACTTCTTCGGAAATACGATGAAAAGTATGATTAGAAAGTGAAGTAAACTTTGCCTCTAAAATTTTTTCTTCTCCAATCTTTTCGGAAAAATCCACAAGTTCTTTTTTTATTTTAGCCCTTAAAAGAATATTATCATATACAGCATCCCAATTTCCAGCCCATCCTTTCACGTCTGATGCAACTGATTTAATAATCTCACTATTTCCATTTATTAAATCACTACTAGGCTCTAATTCATCTTTTTCAACATTATAATTAAGTAAATCCACAAAACCTCTTTCTTCTAAAGGATCTTTTTTCCAATGCTTTCGCACTTCTGAAACCTGCATCATTCTTCTCATAGAATGCATTCCATCCGGAGTCTTTATTGGATTACAAACTGCAATAATATCTGTTGCCTTAAAACTTGTTGCTGGAACTTCTAAATCATTTACAACCCTATCAAAAACACCATATGGAGAGGCTCCATGGATTGTTCCTGCCACAACATTTGCAAGTGCTCCTACTCTCATTGCTTCGTAAAGAGCTTTTGCCTCTACGCTTCTTACTTCTCCCATAATTAAACAACTATCTCCTAATCTCAAACTTGTCCTTATTCCATCATCTGCAGAAAGTTCTGTTGTTGTTTTCAAAAGAGCAGAACGAACTTTCATTCTAAGAATATCATAATCAAGTTTTCTCATAGAATCCACTGGAAGTTCCAAAGAATCTTCTATAACTATTATTCTATATTTTGGAAGTATTTCAAGCATCAAGCTACCTAAAACAGAAGTTTTACCTGAACTCCTCGTTCCAGCAATTAAAAGAGTTCTAGAGCCATCTATTAAAAAACTAAGCAATCCTGCAGCAAAAGGATTAAGCATTTTATTTTTCACAAATAAAGAAAGAGTCCATGGATCTTCTCTATGTCTTCTAACAGAATAAGCGAGTCCATCTGGAGAGAGAGGTTTTTGAACTATCGCTATTCTTGCTCTTATTTTTCCAATTTCAAGTTGTGTATCTAAAATAGGATTAGATTCGTCAAGAGGCCTTCCAGAAATCATTCTAAATTTTGCTGCCCAAGAATCTACATCTTCTTGACTTGGAAGAATATTTGTTGAACATTCATCATACTTCCCATGCCTTACAAAAACAGAAGTCATAGGAATAGGAGCATTCATAGAGATATCTTGTAAATTTTTGTCTTGTAAAAGAACTTCTAAAATGCCAAATCCAATTGTATTTCTTACTAAGATAACAGAAAGCTTGTTTAAATCTGAATAACTTATTCTCATCTCATTAGTTTGAGCAAGATCTTGAATTAAATCTTTTGAAATATTTAAAAAAACTTGTCTTGTCCTTTCAGTATCTGTAAATTCTTCTGCTTTTGGCTGATGTTCAATAAGAACTTTTTTTGCAAGATTAAGTAAAAAACTTTGGCTTTCATTAAGAGAGTGCTCTGGAGGAATAAGATGGTAAATTAATTTAGACTCATCTCTTTTTTTTAAAATAGTAACAGAAGACAAATCGTATTCGTCATAACCGATAGTATATTGATCCAAAATTTCTGCATCTTCAGGAAGATTTGAAACAAGACGCGTAAAAGTGTAATTAGGAATTACGTCTGGTTTGAATGCTCGATTATATATCTCTCTATCTCCTTTCAAATATTTTGAAAAATGAGGAGAAAGCGCCCTTATAAACTGAAGATTATTCATCATTTCAAATATTTTTTCTAGTGTTTTCAAATAATTCATTTGTTCAGCACGATAAATATTTTCAAGTTTTTCTACAAGTATTTTAGATTCAATAATCATTCTTTTAAGATCATGATAGGCCAAAACGGGATCTTGTTTAAGAAAAAATAAAAAAGAAGCCATCTCGTTGTACCTCTGAGGAAAAAACTCTTGAAAAGAAGGAGAAAGTTTTTCTTGTGAAAGAATTCTTTCTTGTTTTATAAGATGAACATACAAATGAGCTAATTCTATAAGATAAGTTGTTTCTTTTATATCATAATTATAGTTTTTTTGTTGAACGAAAACAATCCTGGAAACATTTGGATTTTCAATAAGAGCGTCTATAGTTCTAGCCATAACCTCTGGAAAATCGGCAATATTTGGAATATAAGGCGCTCCTAAATAATTAATATAAAGTATATCCTCTCCCCCTTCTCTTTCTATTTCATAAGAAAAAACAGGTGTCCCTTCTTTAAATTGCATTTTTGCGATTTACTTGTTCAGTTCCTCCTTTAAATTGCATAGTGCGATTT
>CAZAGO010000014.1:10870-17091 GCA_964485045.1 Candidatus Woesearchaeota archaeon
GATTTACTTGTTCAGCACCTCTTTTAAATTGCATAATTAAAAAAAGTAAAAAGAGTTTAAAATATTTTGTATAGCACAAGAAATTTAAACCCTACTGACGTTAAAAAAGAAATGAAAGAGGAAACAAAAATTAATCTGTTTTTAGAAAGTAAAAAGATCTAATGGAAGAACAATACGATTATTATAATCAAACAAATACAGATGCTAATATGAATGTAAGAGATCTAGAAGAAAAACAGAGAATTCTGAAAGAAAGAATTTTTCTTATAGGACAAAATTTAGTAGAAATAAGAGAAAAAACAACAAGAGAGATACTTGAATTAAAAAAAGATATAGAAACAATAAAAGAAGGTATGGTAAGGGTAAAAGAATTTCTTGAAGTTGCATCAGGAGAATTTCAAAAATTTGCAAGAAAAGATGACTTAGAAATACTTTCAAAACAAGCAAAAATGTTTCAACCTTTAGAATTTGTAAGAAAAAAAGATTTGGAAAAATTAAGAAAATAAAATGGGCATTTTAGAAGAAGTAACGAATATGCAAGGCCAGGGTTTTGGAGAAGAAGAGATAACAAATACCCTTAGAGAAAAAGGAGTATCCCCAAAAGAGATAAAAGACGCTCTAAGCCAAATAAAAATAAAGAATGCGATTTCTGAATACGATTCTGGAGAAGAAGATTTATTTAAAAATCAAAGTGGAGGAAATTATTCCCCTAACTCTAAAGAAATAGAAAATTCTGGAGCATATTCTTCTCAAGATTATTCTCCGCAAGAGTATATGCCCTCTGAAGAATACGGAGGATATGCTCCTTCATCTGGAATAGATTCCAATACCATAATTGAGCTTTCTGAACAGGTCTTTTCTGAAAAGATGAAATCCGTTCAAGGAGAATTAAACAATTTTAATGAATTTAAAAATTTGAATCAAGTAAGGATAGAAAATTTAAATGAAAGATTAAAAAGAATGGAAATTGTTTTTGATAAACTTCAATTGGCGATTTTAGAAAAAATAGGTTCTTACGGACAAAACCTAGAATCAATAAAAAAAGAAATGAGTATGATGCAAGATTCTTTTTCAAAAGTAATAGAACCTGTATTAGATAAAACTGAAAAAAAACAATATATTCCTAGAAAAAAGAAAGTTTCTAAATCTAAATAAAAATTAAGAATAAAAAAAATTTATCTTTTATGCATATTTGAGAAAAATATCGGAGATAAACTGTCAAAATCTTTTGGATTCTTATCTTTACTAGAACCAATAACAGCCATAATTACTACTACAAGGAATATCCAAAAGAAAACCTGTCCCCATTCCCAACCGTAGATAAAATTAGATTGCCAACCCATTGCTTCTGAAGAAGTTAATAAGATAGATATCACAATAACTGCAGCAATTGCTAGAGAGACATATATCGCCCAATTCTGTTTAGGAAGAAATATTCCTAAAAACATAATAATTATCAAAAGGATAGAAATCCCTACACCCACTCTTGGAAATAATTCTGAAAAAAATTGAGGTACTAATCCCCACTGAAGAGACATAAACCCAACAGCAATGGCAATAATTGCATTAACTGATTTATTTTCTTCAAAAATACGAGTCTTGCTTAAAACGCCAAAGATAACGGAAAAAACTAATATAAACGGAAGAACATAACTAAAAAAACCTAATTGATCCCAGCGAGTTAAAAGATCCCCAAAAGCACCTCCCCCTACAAAAGAATACGAAGCCAAGAGCAAACCATTTACCATAAAAAAGATATGGAAATCTTATTTAAATATGTTTCTGAGATTAAAGAAAAATTAGTAGTCAAAAAAAGAAATATTAGCCCCACTCATTTTTTTATAAAAAGCATAATCTTTTGTTTCAGATTTGGATAAAATAAAAATCTTACCTAAACCTTCCCAAAAGAAAAACCATGCTGCAGGCTCAGACATAATAGATAGAACTTTTATTAAATACATTTCGGAATTTAGAAACAAAGGAGAAATAGCCATTACTACTGCCCCTGCTAAAAACCATAAAAAACCATTTAGTTTTATTTTTTTTATTTCTTTACCTTTCTCTTTAAATTGTTTATGAAAATATTCCTTTAATCTCTTTTTTATTTTTGCTTCGTCAGAAAAAAACCTCTTATTTTTTGGAATAAGAAATCTTAGTTCGATTGGATTTTCATTTATAACTGATGCTTTTTTACATTCTAATAAAAAATCATCAGACAAAGACCTCAAATTATAAGGTCTAGGATCAAAATCAGAAAAAAGCCCTTCATATGAGTCTAAAACAATACTTATGCTTCCTTCTCTTAATTTAAGATCTCCTTTAGAAATGTTCTCTCTTTTTATAATTTCATCTCCCATCAAAAATAAAATATATCCTTTACTATAAAAACCTAATTAGAAATTAAGCTTTTTTAGTCTTCAAAATAAACGCAAGAACCAAAGCAATTATTACTATAAAAAAGAAATTTGTCCAAAATGAAGAACTCCAATTCTGATTATATAATAACTCAGAAAGGAAAGAGGCATATCCTGAAAAGTATAACAAAGCAACTATAACAGAACCCCCAATGAGTATTCCAAAGAACCATTTCATCCCTTTACTTGAAAGAGGTTTTGAAAAATCTCCTCCTACAGCAAACCCCCAAAGAAGTAAAACAACGAAAATAATTATCATTGCAACCGCAAGAAAAATAATCATATTCCCTACTAATTCTTTAGGTCCTATTGCACCTATAAACATTAACCCTATTACTGCTGAAACAATAGCATCTAGTTGCATTTTCCCTTCTCCTAGAAGTTTTGTCTTTTGAAGAATAGCAAAAACAATTGCCCATATAAGTAAGAAAGGTATTAAGAACTCTTGAAAAAGAGAACTCTGCAAAATTGTTAATTCGGCCATTTTACATTAAATCTTCTGGAAATCTTTCAGAATCTGATTCGGGGCTAGGTAAAGCTCCTCTACTTATTAAAACCACATCACTAATCGCTTTTACAAACTGATGAGGAATTATAACACCTTTGGCACCACCTAAAAGAGAAAGAACGCTTCCGCCAACCCTTATTCTCCATCCATCAATTCTATTTTCAGAAAGATTAGCCTCTTCAACTTCTCCAAAAAAATTCCCTCCATCAGTATAGACTCTCATCCCTATAATCTCACTAATTTTTTTGATTTGCATGATAAAAATTAATCAAGCCTATTTAAATACTTTTCCGTTTAATTAAGAATAGATTGTAGAATATAGAGGACAAATAAATTTATAAAAAACCTTTATCTAAAAAATACATGTTTGATAAAAAAGAAATTGCAATTATCGCGATGTTCTCAATCGTTTTGGGATTTATAGTTAGCAACTTTCAAACATCAAAAACATTCTGGTATTCTGCATTATCGATATTAATAATTCTCTCAGTAAACACTCTTGTTAAAAAAATAGCAGGGCATTATTTTGAATCGGATGTAAAAATAAACATTTGGGAAGTTAAGAGATATGGATGGAGACCAGGAAACACTTTTAGAAAGGGTTTAGCAGCAGGAATAATTCTTCCAATTTTTTTAAAACTAATAACTCTTGGAAAATTTAACTGGCTTGCTTGTATTACTTTTGATGTAGATGCCAAAGTTTCAAGGGCTGCAAAAAGACATGATATCTATACCTTTTCCGAGCTCTCCGAATATCATTTAGGGATTATAGCCGCTTGGGGAATCTTTGCAAATATTTTCCTTGCAATTGTTGCATATTTAGTAGGATTTCCTTCTGAAATGAATTTTGTAAAACTCAGTATCTACTATGCTTTTTTTAATCTAATTCCTTTATCAGATTTAGATGGAAATAAAATCTTTTTCGGTAGTACTATCCTTTGGGCATTTTTAGCATCAATAGTTTTATTAGGTTTACTTTTTTCATTCTTCATAATTTAATAAAAAAGAAAGAGCATGATGGATTTTTTGAAAAATATTGAACCAAGAGAATATCAAAAAAAAATATTTGAAACTTGTATCAAAAAAAATTGTTTAGTTGTTCTTCCTACTGGAATGGGAAAAACCCTTATTGCTCTTATGCTTGCAATTGAAAGAATGAAAGAATTTCCTGGACAGAAAGTTCTTCTTCTTGCTCCCACACGCCCGCTTGCAGAACAACACTTAAACTCGTTTAAAAAATATCTTCCAGAACTCTTTGCAGAAATGCAATTATTTACCGGACAAATTGAATCTCCTCTTAGAAAAAAGATATGGCAAACAGCAGATATTATTTTTTCAACTCCTCAATGCATTGCAAATGATTTGAAAAAAGAAATGTATTCTTTAGCAGAAGTATGTTTGTTAATTGAAGATGAAGCACATAGATGTGTAAAAAATTATGATTATACTTATGTCGCAAAAAGGTATAGAGTGCAAGCAAAGAATCCTCGAATATTAGGTTTAACCGCTTCACCTGGAAATGAAAAATCAAAAATAAAAGAAATATGTAAAATTCTTTCAATAGAAGATGTTGAAATACGCTCTAAAGAAAGCCCAGATGTAAAAAAATATTCTCAAGAACTAGAATTTGAAAAAGAAATGGTAAATTTTCCTCAAGAATTTCAAAAGATAAGAGAACTTCTTTTGGTTTTATTTAATAGATATATTGAAGAATTAAAGAATAGAAAATTATTTTTTGGCCCAGCATCTAAAACTAACCTTCTATCTTTGCAAAAAAGATTAAGTCTAGAACTCTCTAAAGGAAGTAAAAATTATAATTTTATGATCGGAGCAAGTATATGTGCCCAAGCAATAAAAATACAACACGCATTAGAATTACTAGAAACACAAACACTTAAAGGATTCAATGATTACCTCAAAGAATTATTTAAGCAAGCATCTAAAAAACAAAGTAAAGGAGTTGTTAATTTAGTTTCTAAACCCGAATTTAATGCGGCATACATTTTATCAAATGACACCCTTTTAAGAGGAGAAGAACACCCTAAATTAAGCAAATTAACTGAATTAGTTAAAAAAAGAAAAGAAAAAGACGATAAAATTATTGTTTTTTCTCAATTTAGAGATACCGCCTTAATTATATGTAAAAATCTAAATAAAATAGAAGGAATAAAAGCCAAAGTATTCATTGGGCAAGCTAAAAAAAATGGAGAAGGATTAAGTCAAAAAGAACAAAAAGAAATAATTAATGAATTTTCAAGGGGAGAAATAAATGTTTTATGTGCAACCTGTATAGGAGAAGAAGGATTAGACATTCCAGAAGTTAAAGCTGTTATTTTCTATGAGCCGGTTGCATCTGCAATAAGAACCATACAAAGAACGGGAAGAACTGCTAGATTAGCAAAAGGAAAATTAATTATCCTTATAACAAAAAACACTAGAGACGAAACATATTATTATATTTCAAAAGCAAGGGAGAAAAAAATGGGTTCCTTAATAAACTCTATAAAAGAAGAAATGAATAAACCAAATAAAGATCTTCAAAAAAAATTAGTTTAAAATGAGCGCTGAAATATTTAATATCTTTGAAAATAAAAAAAGGGAATCGAAAAAAGAAATATTTAAAGAAAAAATAATTGTGGATTATAGGGAGAGAAATTGTCTGGTTCCTTCTTCATTAATTAAATTAGGATTGGATGTAGAATTTAGAGAATTAAAAATAGCAGATTATATTGTAAAAGATGTTGCAATAGAGAGAAAAACAGTTTCAGATTTTTTATCTTCAATGATAAATAAAAGACTAATTAATCAGTTAAATGAATTAGAATCGTATGATAAGAGACTTTTGATAATTGAAGGTATTTCAGAACAAGAACTATATTCTGACTCTAAAGAAAACAAAGGAATAACTGCTAATGCTATAAGAGGTTTTTTGCTTTCAATTATTCTTAAGCATAAAACCCCTATTTTATTTGCAAAAAATCAAGAAGACACTTCAAAAATAATTGCTGTTCTTGCAAAAAGAAAAGAAAAAGAACTTTCCATAAAAGAAAGAAAGAAAGGAAATAACAAAAAAGAACAAAAACAACTAATAGTGGAAGGTTTTCCTGGAATAGGTCCAAAAAATGCTAAAAAAATCCTAGAGAATTTTAAAAACATAAAAGGTTTTGTAAATTCCTCAGAAGAAAATTTAAAAAAGATTATTGGAAAAAAAGCAGAAATATTAAAAAAGATTATAGAAGAGGAATATTAGCATTATCTACTTTTGTTCTAAGATACTTTCTCCCATATTCTAAATATAT
>CAZAGO010000015.1:0-9829 GCA_964485045.1 Candidatus Woesearchaeota archaeon
CCACAGCGGCGGCTTTTTCAGCAGCTACCCTATCTGCTTCTTTTTTTATTTCTTCTTTATACGCTTCTTTTGCAAGCTCTCCATAAGCATCTCCTCTTAAAAGTAAAAGTTTCCCTTTTTCAGCATTCATCGAAACCTTACCTACTATTCCATTAATCAAATTAATCTTAGCTACGGAAGTTTCGGCGCTATTTATTTTTGAGATTTCAATTTTAAATTGCTCTGTAGTTAAATACTTCCCTTCAGTTTTCATTTGTTCAAGGAAATTTTCAGTAGTTGTTTTCAAAATTTCTTGGGAAGTTGAATTGAAATTAACTGCACTTTTTACGCTTTCTTTATCAAGCCAACATTTTAGATTTTGATCACCACAATAACCCACAGAAACCCATCTAGGATTGGAAGTATCTTTATCTGTAGCCTTTCCTGGATTTTCATTCGCACAAATTCTTATCACTCCACGATTATATAGACTTGGATTAATTATATCGCTAGCTGCCCCTTGTGCGCTAAGGGTTGCTAAACTCCAAGCACTTGCAGTTCCAGAAACACATTCAGATTCAGAAGTAATACCTGATTGATTCACCTGATCTAAGAGATACTGATCAGCGACCCAATCAACAGCAAATGAACTTGAAACCTGCTTAAACCCACACTCTTCCTTACCATTTACATTTATGCATAATTTTTTATATCCGGAAATTGCAGTAAAATCTTTTGTCTCGCTAGCTGCTGCTCCTTGTTCAATATATCCAGTATCAACAATTAATTTAGTAACGGTATCTTGATAGTAAGACCCTTCATCAACATCAGTTAAATAAACTTGGTAGTATGCTCTTGAATTTTCTCCAGCATAGATATGGTAAGACACTTTATACTGAGAGATTGGAGGATTGGTTGCAGTAGTATATTCAATCTCTTGAAAACTTCCATGATATTGCGAAGGAGAATTCGCTTGAGTAAGAGAATCTAGTATATTCCCTCCTTCAGGATATGCTCCTGAAATATAATTCTTACAAACAGAATCACTAACTTCCTGTGTAATTTTTGATTTAAAGGCAGTATATGCTTCTGCAGAATAATACTGGACAAAATAATCCATAGAATTTCCAGCAGTTGTCCAAGCATTCTGAACGCTCATATACTCGCCTCCTCCTCTAACAGATTGCCCCATCAATAATTCTATACTTTTAGGAATAATCATTTTTGCAAGAGGAAGGGTTTGTCTCCAAAAAAATTCACAAAGATAAACTGAATGAATTTGATCACAGATTCCTATTGTTTTTCCAGATTCTAAATTTTCTTGTAAACATCCTCTGTACGCTTTAATAATAGATAAATAACCATCTAATCCTGCTTTTATTCCAGAAAGACAAACAGGAATATAAACATCTCCTCCTTGAAAACCTATAAAATTTGGAAGACAAAGAAGAACACTTCCTATAATTCCTGATTGAATAACATCAGTAACAGTATATTTTCCTCCAAAATTACATCTACTATTAGGACATATAACCGGATCACAGACATTGAATAAAATCTTACAATCGTTAGGAGACATAAAATTATAACATGAAGCTTCAGGTGTGCTTGCAGCAGGTGTTCCCATTCTAATATTTTTAGCATTCGTTCCAAGATTAAATACATCTCCTGCTTTTTTTGTCTGGCATGCTTTTTGACCTGCTTCTACTACTTTTACTGCTTCATCAACAAGTTTTTTAGAATCTGCAGCACTCAATCCTCCAATTTGAATAGATTGCCCTGTTCCAAGATTTATCATTGTACACTCATCGTCTCCTCCTCTATTCTCTTCAATTCCATTCTTAAACACATTACAAATGTAAAAACTCATAACCCTTCCAGAATCTTTATAAGATGCAACTCCCATACTGCTAAATATTGGGAGAGTCTGAGAAATTGAAACATACCATCCTTTTGTTGTATCTATTGGAACAATTGCAGGATAATTTTGATAAGGAGCATTAGTATAGCATTTTAAAACTGGCCCAGAAACAGAGCTTCCTAGAGAACCTTTATAACTATTAGAATAAGATTCTTGATTTGTAACTTTAAAACTAATAAATTTAAGCTCATTTGGAATTGTATTAACAAGCTTACCTTCTGAATATAACCCCTCTTTTTGCCTCAAATAAAAATTACCATTTGATGCTTTCTCAAGAAGTCCTACATAGTCTTTTCCATTCAAATTTATAATTGCTACAGGAGATTTAGTATTTGTATCTGTAGGGAGATATGATAAAGAAGTCCCTTTTTCTTTAATATCACCAACTGTTAAACCAGTGTAAGAATAAATCTGAGCGTTCTTTACTAAAATAGTTGTTACTTTACCTGGATCAGTCTCATATTTATTTGCAATGCCAATAGTATGCAATCCATTTTCATGAGAGGTGTATATCTTGTTAAATAAACTATCCAATTCTTTCTTTGAGGCTCCAGAAAGCCCTGAATCACTTCCTGTTTTTGAATATAATTCAATAGCCCTCATCTCTTCTATTGAAACTTTTTTGTCTTTAATAAGTTCAACTATTTTTGAAGAACTAACTGATTTACCATCATACTCAAAAGTATAACCTTCTAATGAAGAAGGTAAAGTTTTAGAAAGCTCTTCAGAATACTTCTCCATAAAACAAGAAGTATCGATTACTTCCTCAAAAAATAAACCTTCTCCTTTTAATTTGCAACGCTCTTGAATCTCTTTTATTCTAGAATTTTGTTCTTTGATAGCACTAGTAAGAGTGTTAACGTCTTTATCTATTTGAGATGCTTCTTTTATATAACACTCTTCTACATTTGAATATGTTTTTTTACTAACTAATTCTATACACTTCTCATTCCACCCTCCTTTTCCAGTCATAACTTGTTGTCTTGCAATTGATTGCCCATCAAGATTATTAATAAAATTCTTTATAGTTAAAGCCAATCCTGTAGCAAGGCAAGCACCTTTCATTCCTTCTACAACCTTTGTTAACTTATCATTTATCTCTTCTATATCTTTTATTGTCTCATTTAAATTTCCAATCCTTTCTTTTATTTCTTCAGGAGAAAGTTGTATTGCTCTCTTTTCTATTCCTATTTTAAAAGTAAAATTTGCATCTGTTTTAACTCTATTAATTGTAGATGTAACTGAAACTTTCGCTTGCTTCTTTTCATAAATCTCAATAACTTCATAAGTATAAGCTGTTCCAAAAGAACTTGGTTTTCCTTTTTCTAAGGTCTGTTTTTTTGTTTCGTATAATCCCCTTATAACATCAACTGAAGTATTAATGTTTACACCCACAGTATTTTTGCTTTTATCAACAGAAACTAATTGAATATATTGCCCTCTTTCTGGATCAAAATAAATTGTTTTATCTTTAAATAAATCATAATACATAGGAGCTTCAGAACCAAGACTAATTTTTACTTTTGCACCATATTCTTCAAAGCTTGGTTCTCTAATATCTTCAAGAGAAATTAATTTTTGATCAGAATTTATTACTAATTCTTTTGAAGAAGATAAAGTGCTTGATTGTTTTATGGGACTTTCGCATATTTCTTTTGCCTTTTGATACTCTTCAGAAAGAATACTGGCCCCAGAAGAAAGACTGTTAAAATCTTCACACAATTCTTTAATATTTTCTTTTTGGTTTAAATATGATGCAAGAACAATATGTTTTGAAATAGCTTCACTTCCAAGAGTAGATTCTATTCCTAACTCTTTCACAAGATTCTCTTCCAAAGTTGGATCTTTCTCTCCAGCATAGGATTTAATTATTTCTGAATAATCATTAGAAGCACTAGAATAATAATTTAAAACTCCTTTTTCAGAATCAAAAACACGATTTACTGGTGAAGCAAAATCAATAATTCTAATTTCTTTTCCAACAAATTCTTTACTTTTTAATTTATTTTTATCCTCCTCTGAAAGTGCAAAATTTTGAATTTTGGAAAAAACATTATCATTAAAAAACTCATCATAATCTGCATAAGGAATATATTTTAAATCAGTACTAGATTTTACAGAACTAATAAATGTCGTCCCTGTTTGTCTTGCTGTAGCCCCTTGTTGTGCAATTAATCCAAGTATTTTGCCTTTATCTCGATAGATATTTGAATAAATTCCTTCTGCTCTATTTGCATAATTTGAAATATCTGAACTGCTTAAACTTAATCCATTATCAAGAGGAGTAGAAACTAAAACAACATATGAATCTTCAAGTTTTCCAGTATCTCCTTTGGTCCCAATATATCCTAAATAAACATAAACTTGTTTAGGAACATCACTGCCTCCTACTTTTACTATTTGAGTTCCTTGATAAAGATACTCTCCTATTCCAACTTCTTTTTCTTCATCGCCTATTTTAATTTTAATCTTTGGAGCCAAAACGAGTTCAAATCTATTAGTCCCTTCATCATCTTTACAAGAAATCTCTACTTTTTTAGTTAAACCTCTTTTAGTAATTTCTAAAACTTGACACTTGTTTTCTAAAAATTTTTCTCCATTATTTAATTGAAGAGTATCTCCGTTTACTTTTAGAATTGCTTTTGTATCTGGAGAAGTTAAATCTTCTAGTTTTAATTTAACCCCAACTAAACAATCAAAGCCAGGAAGAAAAATTTCATTTGAAGTTTGTCCTTTATCTAGTGAAATAGTCCCAATTTTATTAGTACTCGTATGAATAGAGATTCTTGCATCTTCAAAACTTATACTCTCTGCTCTCAAATATCCTCTTCCATTCCAAAAACTATACTGGTTTTTTGAATCTTCCCAAACACTATCTTCGCTAATTTCTGGAAGATAAAACATAGTATCTCCTATTCCATAAGCGTTTTTTAAATCATATTTTAATGTTGCAGTTAAATTTCCTGAAATACTATCAGGCATAGAAGATTCATTTTCTTGTTTTTTAAGTACAATAACTGCATAACCTATATTATTCAAAATTGGAGAGTTTAACTTTCCTTGAACTCCAAGCGCAGCCTGAGCTGGAAAAAAACCTACTCCTGAAACTTCTTTTGGAAGTTGTTGTCCTGAAAAAGAAATACTGTCTATTGCATCAATACTAATAAGAGGATTTATTTTAGTTGCAGCAAGCTGACAAAAAACTGGAACATTTTGTTCTTCTAATAAATCGCTTCTAACCACAGCAGGTTCACATCCAAAAGGAGCAATTTGAACTGCAAAATCTTGTCCTGCTTCACACATAGTATTATCTGCAACCCATTGCCCTCCAGAACTCGAAAGCCCTCCAGAAAGAACTCCTGAAGAAAGCCCAGAAACGCTAGACTTAATGTAAGCAGAACATTGTAAAGAAAGTAAAACTAATATGAATAAGAATACTGCCGAAAATAAAAGACTATTTTTTCTCATTTAAATAAAATATCCATCCCTTTTTCATCAAATAAAAGATAATTCATTTGTAATTGTTCAAGAGAAGTTGGTTTTGGTAGACTATAAGCATTTATATTCACAAAATTAGATTTTTCTAATTCATATTCTAGAATATAATAATTTTCTTTTCCTCCTCCTGAAAGAGCATTAGATATAATCTGAGCAGGAAGTTCATACTCAAAACACTTCTCTTCGGTTAATCCAAATAAGCTTGCTACTCCTTCTTTAGGAACATCTATGCACTGGCTTTGAATAGAAGCAGGAATCGATAAAGAAGAGTTCTCATATATATATGCATCAATCTCATACTGTCCTTCAGAAAGATTTATTTTTTTCTGAAGAGGGTAAAATATTGTTTCTGTTTTATTATTAGAAATAAAATTAATTATTGCTTCTCCTAAATAATCTTTTGAATCTAATTTTAAGATTATTTCTTTTTCATAAAGTTTATCAAGATAAACAGAAACTTCTCCTTCTTCTAAAATGCTATATGTCATAACTGTTTCTTTAAATCCTGGAGAAGAAACGATTAAATTTCCATTAACGCATTGAGGAAATATTGTTTTTAACTCTCCATCTTTTGTGCTCCCTGCTTCACAAAGAGCAGAAATACACTTATAGGAAACATTTGATTCAATGGAATTGCCTCTTTTATCGGTTGTATATACTGTTGTTAAAATATTTGCATATTCACAAATATCCGTAATAATTTCTTGTTCAAAGAAGGTTCCATTCATTGGATGCCTTGGCATATTTCCCTGAAGAACAACTGCAAAAGGAAACTGAAAAAATTCACTTCCTTCATATACTTGAATTAAAACTGGATATTTTACATTGTATACAAAGTGATAAGGAACATAACAAAAACCAAGAATCCCCAAGCCTTGCTGATTTCCAATTGGCTCAGAAATAAGAAGCGCTCCTTTTGAAGGATTAACTTCAAAACTATAAGGCCAATTTTTAGAGGTAATAAATTTTGCATCAATTTGCGAGTCTATTACAAAATATTTATTCTCTGATTTTTTTAAAGTAAATTCACCACCTTTAGTTCTCAAAGCAAGAGTATTAGCTTCTATTGCAGAATGGAGTTTTGTAAAAACTTCTTCTATATTCCAAACAAGAGGAGAACAAGTAATTTCAATCCCGTCTACAGGAGCATAAAGTCTTAAAACATCCACGCTATAATTTTCCAAAAACATTTCTCTCTGTTCTTTAGCATAAATTTCTAAAGCAGAACTATATAATTTTTTAAGATTAGAAGAAATCTCTATATTATGAGATGTAATCAAAAAGCTCTCTTCCTCTCTAGTAATATTTATCGGCATACTTGTACTAACTAAAATCTTTCCATCTTTAATCGTGGTCTTGGTTAATGGTTCTCCAAAATCTATTTCAAATCCTTGTTTATAGTATGAATCTAAATTACAATTTCTTACTTTCAAATCAATAAATTTGCCTAATTCTTCTTGCATAAAATCTAGAGTAGGAACTTGTTCTTTTGCAATATTACTTCCAGAAACATAATACCAATAAGGAATAGGATTGCCCATAAAATTCAATTGAGAAGAAAAAGGCATATAAGAAGAACCAGGCTCAAAGGCAGGCATGTAAATATAACCCCCCTGGCTTTCCAACACATTCACTCCATTAAGAGTATAATCTTCTAAACAAGATAAAAAAGAAGAATAAATTGGTTGAATTTCAACAGGGATTTGTTGCTTTGTTTCTAAATTCTTAAAGACAAAAAAAAGAGAAACTGCACCAACAATTAATATTCCTAAAATTATAAAAACGGTCACTTGGCCCCTTGTTTGACTTTTAGAAAAATAAGAATGAAATTTTTTTAAAAAATCTATTTCTCCCCTTTTAAATAACATGAAAAAATAATGGAAAACACGTATATAAAGTTTATCAAAAAAATAAATAACTAAATTGAATATCTTATAATTTTATAAAAGTAAAACCAATTAATAAGAACCTACTTTCATAGCAGCATACTTTCCACCTTTAACAACTGAAAGAATATAAATTCCTCCAATTAGAAGGTAAGCAATTGCTGCAGTTATTGTTCCATAAGAAACCCCATCAAAAATGGCCATTCCAAAATACCCTGAAAGAATTGTTCCTAAACCTGAAAGAACTAAGAATCCTCCAAAAACCCATCTTCTAATCCAATAAAAAGAATCACCCATTACACCAATCTTTATAATCGGAGTTAAAAGAATAATCGCACCCATACCTCCAACGATAAACATCATATATTCAGGAAGATTCAATCCTGCTAAACCAAGAAAAAAACCTCCAAGAAGAGAATCTAATCCGAAAAAAACTAGTATCCCTCCAAAAATAAAAGTAATAACCTTTGACATATGAGTAAAGAGAAAAAAGAATATTTAAATGTTTTGTAAAATGGCAAAATAAAATATATTAAACTAAAAATTAAAACAAATAAAATTTAAAAAAATTAATAAGAATAATTTCTTCCAGGAACTAAAAATTTAAGCCCTCCAAGAATTATAAAAGCTGCAGCGACAAAATTAATCGCTTGTAAATAAATTTTATTTGCAGTTAACGTAGCAGGAATAGGAAAAAAACCAAGAGAAATATTTAAAAAATATGCTCCAACTAGAAAAAATAAAAGTGCCACCCCTAAATTAGAACCTCTCCTTGTTTGAGGAGGATACCCATAATTCGAACGCATAACTAATTGATGAAACCATCATATTTAAATATTTCTTGAAATATTAGAATCAAAAAGAAACTAATAGTTTCTTTTAAGGGCCTCGTAGGCTAATGGTAGACCATGTCCTTGACGCGATGTGATTCTCAAGAAAATTGAGAGTCTTCTCAAAATGGACAATGCCCCAGTTCGATCCTGGGCGAGGCCATTTACTAGATATATTTTTAAATTATGAAAGAGTAATTTTAGTATGGTAAATAATGTAAAAGAATTTGAAAAAAATATATTTCTTTCTATAGGAATTTTAGGATTTATGGGAGGGATAATTTGTCTTACTCCAAATATCACTGGAAATGTTATAGGAGAATTAAGCAAGAGTTCTTCAAGTTTAATGGGAATGGCTCTTATTTTATTAGGATTTGCTGCCATATGGGTTGCAAATATTAGAGAATAGTCTATAAAAGAAATCCACTAACTTTAAAAACCACCATTTTCTTTATGATTTAAATTTAAAAAGCAAACTTAAAAAAATTTAAAGAACACATGAAAATTCCAAAAAAAACGAATAGATATTGTCCTTATTGTAAAAAGAAAACTGATCAAAAAGTTAAAATGGTTTCCACAGGAGGAAAAAGAGGATCTATGAAAAGAGGTTCATTATTAAGGGCTAAAAAAAGAGGATTAAATAGAGGTATTGGAAATAAAGGAAGATGGGGTTCAAAACCAGCAGTTTCGAAATTCAAAAGAAAAACAAAAACGACAAAAAAAACAAATATAATGTACACTTGTAGCGTATGCGGAAAATCTAAATACCAAAAAAAAGGAATACGTTCAGGAAAACAAATACAGGAGTAAATAAATAGTTTAACTAAACTTAAAACATAACTAATAAAAATGAAAAATTCAATTAAATTAAAACTAAAGTATTATTTTTAAATGGCAATAGCAAAAAGAAAAAAAAGATTTTTTGAAGTGGAAATGCCTATTATAAATAAAGAAACACCTCTTCAAGCTTATGAATTAGAAGATTTGAAAGGAAGAAACATAACTTATGATTTAACCAGAATTCTTAAGGGAAAAAATTTAATGATTACTCTTCAAGTTAATATAGAAGAAGGAAAAGCAATTGGTCACCCAATAAAAGTTCATCTTCTTCCAGGATATATCAGAAGAATGATGAGGAAAGGAACAAATTATGTTGAAGATTCTTTTACTGCTCAATGTAAAGATAATCAAGTAAGAATAAAGCCTTTTTTAATCACAAGAAGAAAAGTTTCAAGAGCTGTAAGAAAAGCTCTAAGAAATAAAGCAAAAGAAAATTTAATTGAATATGCAAAAAACAAAACTTCTGAAGAATTATTTGAAGATTTAATGAGAAATACTCTTCAAAGAGAATTAAGTTTAAGACTTAAAAAAACATATCCTCTTTCTCTTTGTGAAATAAGAATTCTTGCAATAGAAAATGATAAGAAAAGAGGAGAATAAAAACTCTTTTAAACTAATTATTCTGAATTAAAATATATTCAAACAAAAAATTATCGTTATCAGTGGTAGAAGACAAATCTAACCCCTGAGATTAAATGCCTGTATAGCTCAGTGGTAGAGCACCTGTTTTGTAAACAGTAGGTCGGGAGTTCGAATCTCTCTACAGGCTTTATGAGATTTCCAAATTCAAATGGAGAGTCTCATTAACAATAAATATTTCTATGAGATTTCCAAATTCAAATGGAGAGTCTCATTAACAATAAATATTTCTATGA
>CAZAGO010000015.1:9929-16721 GCA_964485045.1 Candidatus Woesearchaeota archaeon
GTGCTATTTTATTTTAACGGCAGTGCCATATGCAATTTCGAAAGAAATTGTATCCGCAACGAAGCGAGGGACAGGTAGTGCTATTTTATTTTAACGGCAGTGCCATATGCAAGCATTTCAGAAGCACCTTGCATAACCATAGAAGTCCCAAACTTCATACCCACAATTGCATCTGCTCTTAATTTTATTGCTTCATTAACCATCCGATTAAATGCTTCATCCCTTGATTGAGATGTCATTTCGGTATAAGTTTTTATTTCTCCTCCTATTAAATTCTTGAATCCTGCTCCAATATCTCTTCCAATATTTCTCGCTCTTACTGTGCTTCCTCTAACAATTCCCAGAACCTCTACAATTTTTTTTCCAGGAACATCATCTCCGGTAGTAACAATCATTTTTTCTTTCCTCCTTTCAAAATATTTTCTTCTTTAATCTGCTCTATCTCGTCTTCCTTTTTATTTAAAAAAATATATCCTCCAAGAAAAATAATTAAAATCCCAAATGTAAATGTAAGAAGGTTAAAAAAATCTGTAAAAGTAAAAAACAATCCAAAAAGAAATAAAACACCTCCAACAATTGTTCTACTTATAGTATTCATAACTTAGATAAAAAACCAAGATATATAAATTTTACATAAAATTTATTACTCAAAAAATCTTTTCCAGAAGCCCTTCTTTTGCTGTTCATTCACTTGCTTTAACTCTTCTTGAATCTGCATTTTCAATTTTCTTTCTTCTTCCTTCTTTACTTCTTCTTTTTCCTTCTTTGTTTTTTCTTCAATAATCTTTATAGCCTCTGCTATTTCTACTTTAGAATATCCTTGGTTCAAAAGAACATATCTAAGAGCGTCTATTTTATATCCTTTTTTCAAATTTTTCTCAAAGTATTCAAGAATTGTTCTTAAATGAGGTGTTTTCCTCATATGAATTTCACTTTCCTTTGCTTTAAAATTAGTATTCTCGTACATTTTTCTTACCAATATCAAGAACCAGATTGGAATATAAATCTTTCTAAAGTAGAAAAGTTATTTTCAAAAAACTATTCCGAAACAATTTCGGCCTTTTCTCCTTCAATAAGTATCTTTGCTATTTCCTTTGGAATATTCGCTATTTGACCCTTTTCAAAAGGACCCATTTTTTCTCCATCGAGATCCATAAACTCTTCGACAAATTCTTTAAATATAATAAGATCATTTTTCTGCACTTCTTCTTTTTTACCATTAAGTTCTCCTTCTAAAAGTTTGTCAGAGACATTCATACATTTCATCATTTCTTCAAAAAGCTGTTTCTCAGATAGAAGCATATTATCAAAATCTTGCTTGGATATTCCTGTTTCAGAAGCAATAAGCACCAAACTCAAAATTTTCTTTCTTCTTCTCCTCATTATTTCTTTAAAGAGGGTAACTGCATTTTCTAATTGCTTTTTTGTTTTAATAATAACATCTGAAAAAACATCATCTTCTTTTGAAGCAAGCTCTTTTTTTTCTTTTAAATACTCTCTTACTTCTTCAACAAATTTTTTTGGAAGAGCCTGTAATTGATCAAAATTTCTTTCTTTTCTTGCCGCCTCATATAAATCATTATAAGTTATCATTTTTTAAGCTCCCTTGGAACTTCAAATGAAGAATACTCTTTAAAAAAACTTCTCCCAAAAACAAGCCTAGAAAAACACTCTGCTTCAAGCTTTGCATCTTCTAAAGCATTATGGCTTTTTCCTTTTTTAACAACCTTTCCTTTATGAAGAATAATTCTTTCATCCTTACAACCACAAAAACTTATGATTTTAGAGAGACTCATTCCACTACTTTTATTTTCTAAATGAAACTTCCCTGTTATTTGATAGTATCTTAAAACAGCAAAACTATGCAAATCAAAAGCTCTATACCCGCAAGGCAATTTTAAATTATATTTTTTAGCCCTTATATCTAAAAAAGTTAAATCGAATTGAGGATTTTGAGCAACAAAAATCCTGTTCTTCTTCTTTGAATACCAATTGAAAAAGTTCTCTAAAAGCTGTTTTTGTGTTTGCTTTAAAGGGTTTCTTAACTCTTTTTCCGTCTTTCCTATAACTAAAAGGGCTTCTTTGCTTACTAAATCTTCATCATCAATTCTTGACTCTTCAATAAATTCCTCTCTTGTATCTAAATCAACCGCTCCTATCTGCCATATTCCACATTTAGTGTGATCTAAACCACTAGTTTCAATGTCTACAACTATCATTTCATATAAAACAAGCATTTCTTTTTAAGAATTACTATGAAAAAAGAATTATTTTCCTCTTTTAAAAAAAGGGTTATTTTACAAAACCTACCTTTGGAAACAACTCATTTCCATTCATTCTTCCAAGTGTACCTAATCTAGCCTCTCTTTCACAGAATTTTTGAGCCCTTGGAAGAGCCATATTATAGAATAAAACTGGAACAAAATCCGCAGAATGTGCCTTTAATTTACAAGGAGTTGCATGATCTGCTGTTACAACTACTTGAATTTTATTTGGAGGAGCAAAATCTCTTAAAAATTTAAACAAGGTTTTATCCACATACTCCAACATATTTTTTTTCTCAAAAGGTTTATTATCGTGCCCTGGGCAGTCTATTTCCTTTATATGAACATAAGCATAACTATACTTATTAGAATATTTTTTTAAATATTTTATATTATGAGCACAAGCTTTTTTTAATCCATCCCATAAATTTTCATAAGAATCTAAACTTTTAAGCTTAGGATATTCAAAAGAAAAATTATCCATTCCACAAGTCTTAGAAAAACCTATCTCTAAAGGCATATAATTTGTAGAAAACCAATTTTTATACTGTTTCAATCTTGGAATCTCTATCCCTGCCCCTCTAACAAGAATATAATTTGCAGGTAACAATCCTCTCCTTTGTCTTTCTATATTTATCGGATGAGACTTAAGCACTTCGTATGCTTTTTCTAAAAACTCATTTACTACATTTGCAGAATATTGTGAATTTTCATCATCATCCATCGCTTTACAATATGTTATTTTAGAAATTTCGCTAACTTTCCCATCAATATAAGCCCCATCATTTCCAGAAAAATTATCTGAAAAGCCTCCTCTAAAAACAAGCACACCTCTATGCTGAACTGTTGGTTTAAATTCAAACTTATAAGGAAGAACTATTTTATTTATTGCTTTTGAAAGAACTTCCGCTTCGGAAGTTGTCAAAGTCCTACCAACTCTTCTATCAATTATATTTTTCTTCTCAAGAGAATCTATTGTAGCAAAATTAGCCCTTAATGCTAAATCTCCTCTTACAAGATTAAACCCTCCTCCTCTAGCCTCTAATTGCCCTCGAGTACTTGAAATCACATCATTTCCAAATATAGATACTATTGCTTCATCAGATTCTGGAACAAATCCTGGACGTACAGAATACATATAGCCCATCTCTCCTCTAGCAGCCAAAAAATTAAGATTAGACATATCTGCAGCCTCAAGAGGAGTCTTATCCCCCAGCACTTTACAAGGCAAATCCCCCATTCCATCAATTATAACAAATATACCTTTTAGCATTTTATAATTTAATAAAACATCTTTTGTTTATAAAAATTTATATTTGAAAGACTTCGTTAAAATTATAAATCCTATAATCATCCAATAAACATGTTCTCAAAACTAAAAGAAAAATTAAAAGACTGGGCAAAAAAAATCTCGAATAAAACCGAAGAAAAAGAACTAAAAAAAGAAGAAAAAATACCTGAAAAAGAGAAACATAAAAAAGAAATAAAACCCCGAATAAAAGAAAAAACAGAAAGCATAATAGAGGAAGAAGAACCAAAAGAACAAGAAAAAGATTTATTTTTTAAAAAAATAAGAGTAAAGTTTTATAGCACAGAAATTTCTAAAGAAGACTTTGAAAAATATTCTGAAGAACTTGAATTGCTTTTAGTAGAAAATAATGTTGCTTTAGAAGTTGCTGAAAAAATAATAAAAGATTTAGAAAAAAGAATAGTAGGAAAAGAAATCCAAAAGAAAGATTTGGAGAAAGAGATAAGAGAAAATTTAAAGGAAATACTAAAACAAGTGTTAATAGAACCTTTTGATTTAATCAATCTTATAAAAAGAAAAAAAGAAAAACCATACGTTATTTTATTTTGCGGAATAAATGGTAGTGGGAAAACTACTACAATTGCAAAATTAGCAAATAAATTAAAGAAAAAAGAAATTTCTTGTGTTATAGCTGCAGGAGATACATTTAGAGCAGCATCTATTGAACAAATAAAAAAACATGGAGAAAAATTAGATATAAAAGTTATATCCAATGAATATGGGGCGGACCCTGCATCGGTAGGATTTGATTCAATAAATTATTCAAAAAAACACAATATTGACTGCGTTTTGATTGATACTGCCGGAAGAATGCATACCTCTAAAAATCTTCTAAGAGAAATAGAAAAAATATCAAAGGTTTGCAAACCAGATACAAAGATATTTGTAGGGGAAAGCATAACTGGAAACGATTCAATAGAGCAAATAAAAGGATTTGATTCTGCAATAGGAATCGATGGAATCGTCCTTTCAAAAGCAGATGTTGATGAAAAAGGGGGAACGGCCTTATCTGTAGGTTACATCACACATAAACCAATTCTTTACATAGGAACAGGACAAGAATACAAAGATTTAGAAGAATTTGATAAAAAAAATATTTTAGAAAAAATAGGATTATAAAATTATATTCCTCTTTTTGAAAGATAAACCACTTCAACTGGTCCTAAATCTAAAAGATCCAGATTTCTCAAGGAAATGACTTTTTCTCCAGAAACAACTGTTGGAAGACCATAACTATCTAACTTAATTTCCCCACAAAAAGGTTCTTTAATTGGAAAACGATATAAAAAGACCCCTCTTCCAGAAAGTTCCCTTAAATCTTCTTCATTTGCAATAATTTCTTCCATATGCATGTTATTCAAAAAAAAGAAGTTATTTAAAGATTATTAAAATTAAAAAGACTATAAACAAGAAGCTAAGATTTTTTTTATAATATATAAAAGGATTAAGATTTAACATTTGTTCCAAAAATATTTGCAAGAAGAGAAAACCTATCAAAAACTTGTCTTGCTTCATTTTCTAAAATTCCTGGAATAATTTCTGGAGGCTTTCCAAAAAAAACAGGCATTGTTGAAAGCTCTTCATCTTGTAAAATCTTCCATTTTGAAAAACCCCCCATAGCAGAAGAATGGACGGCAAAAACAATCTTTTTTAACTTATATTCTCTAGCCATAAATACACACATTGGGCAAGGCTCACAATTTGTATAAAGAGTACAAGAAGATAAATCGGATTTTCCAAGAAGTTTATGGGCCTTATTCATAACTAATATTTCTGCATGATCTGAAATCCTTTCTTGTGCATTATTTATAGAATCTACAAAAATCTTCCCTTCTTTAACAATTAAAGCACCAAAAGGAGCACCTCCATTCTTCATAGAATCTTCTGAAAGTTGAATACATCTAGAAATAAATCTCTCATCTTCACTAATCATATCCAAAAAGAACAAAAAGGCTTATTAAATTTTTCTTAAATTTTAAACCACAAATTTATTAATCCTTAGTTTCCTGAATTTTATATGCTTGAAAAGTTAGGAGAAATGCTTAAAAAAACCACAGATAAAATAGCGAATGCTATATTTTTAGATAAAGGAGTAATTGATTCAATAGTACGGGATTTACAAAGAGCGCTTATAGAAGCAGATGTGAATATCTTTTTAGTAAAACAAATAAGTGAAAAAATAAAAAAAGAAGCTTTTGATGAAAGAATAAAAGGAATTGAAAAAAGAGAACACCTAACAAAAGTGCTTCATGATGAACTTTTGAAAATACTTGGAGAACATAAGCAAATAAAATTACAAAAAAATCAAAATAGAATCATTCTTTTAGGGTTATATGGTGCTGGAAAAACAACCAGTATAGCTAAATTAGGAAATTATTTTGCAAAAAGAGGAAAAAGTGTCTGTTTAGTAGGACTAGATGTTCACAGACCTGCAGCTAAAGAACAATTAAAACAATTAGCTGAAAAGAATAATCTTAATTATTTTGTAGATTTTGAAGAAACAAATGCTTTAAAAACTTGGGAAAAATTTGAAAAAAAAGCGAAAGACTATGAATTAATTTTAATTGATACTGCTGGAAGACACACTTTAGATGAAGAACTTATAAAAGAAATAAAAGATCTTGGAAAAGAAACAAAACCAACGGAAACTATTCTAATCATGCCTGCAGATATAGGCCAATCTGCAAAGAAGCAAGCAAAAGAATTTCAAGACGCTCTAAAAATATCCGGTGTAATTATTACTCGAATGGATTCTACAGCTAAAGGAGGAGGGGCTCTAACTGCATGTGCTGAAACAAATGCTCCAGTTTATTTTATAACAAATGGAGAAAAAATAAATGACATAGAAGAATTTAATCCTTCTTCATTTTTATCTAGGCTTTTAGGCATGGGAGATTTACAAACACTTCTAGAAAAAGTAAAATCTGCCACAGATAAAGGTATGCAAAAGAAAATTGAAAAAATTTCTACAGAAGGAAAAATTTCTTTAGAAGACGTTGTTGAACAGGTAAAATCTATGAATTCCATGGGAGGATTTGAAAAAATAAAATCGCTGATTCCTGGTTTTGGAAAAGCAAAAATACCTGAAGGAACTTTGGAAAATCAACAAGAAAAAGTTGCAAAATGGGAACATATAATTAAATCAATGACCTTAGAAGAAAAAAATAACCCAGAAATTTTGGAAAAACAAACTTCAAGAATATCTAGAATTGCAAAAGG
>CAZAGO010000016.1:0-6037 GCA_964485045.1 Candidatus Woesearchaeota archaeon
TTAGAATCATAATCTTGTCCTATAATTCTTGCAGCTATTTCTTTATATGCTCTTGAAGGTTTGCTTTTTGGATGAGTATGGACAATTGCATCTCTATAGTTTAGAGATTTTGAAATTAAAATATCTTCTGGAATCATACCTAATATTGGAGATTCTAACATATCTTTAACTGTTTCAGGATTTAGCTCTATCTGGTTCTTTTTAACACGAGTAATTATTACTCCTTTTATACTCTTTTTCATGCTTTCGGCAAGTTTTATTGTTTTAAGCGCATCTGTTATTGCAGGCATTTCTGGGTTAGTTACAATTATGAGTTCATCGGCCATTTCCATAACTGAGAGAGCTTCATTTCCAAGCCCTGCTGCGCAATCTAAAATGATATAATCTGATAATTTTTTAAAATCGTTTTTGAACTCTTTTATTTTTTCAGGTTTTATTTTTTTTAATTCTTTGATTGAAAGAGATGCAGGCATTATTTTCATTCCAGATTCATGAACATAAATTGCTTCAAAAGCCTCTGCTTTTTCAAGTAAAACGTGATTTAAATTTATTGGAACTTCTGGAGAATTGAGGTGTATTCCTACGTTGGGGGTAGATAGATTTGCATCTATTACAAGAACATCTTTTTCAAAAAAGTTGATTGCTGCACCCAAATTAATAGCAGTAGTGGTTTTTCCAACACCTCCTTTTCCAGATGTAATCACTATTATCTTTTTCATTCTTATAAATTGCTAAGAGATTTAGGTTAATTCTTAGATAGGAGGAATTGTTTTGTCGTACTTATAAACTTTTCGAGCATCTCTGCGTATTTTTTTAATTGTTCTAAGTTAATATTAATTTCTTCTCCTTTGTAAAATATTTTTAGAGCAACATTTTTCCTAAATTCTCCAATCCTTTCAGTTCTTAATTCTCCCAACTTTCTTAGCATTTCATAAAATTCTAAAACTTCTAAAAAGTTTTTATCTTTTTTGAATATTTTTTTAATTTCTTCTATTCTTCCTAAAGGGCTGGTTGGAATTGAAGAAATTTTTTTCTTAGATTTAGCATTTTGTAATATTCCATCTATACTTGTTTCAATCATTCTTCTCCATCTCATAAGGAGATTCATTATTACATCGCAAGTCTTGGTATATTTTAGGCTTACATAAAGAAGATGATCCGCACTTATTTTTTCTTTTATTATATCTTCCATTTTTTAAATTTAAGCAAGTCTTCATAGTCACTAGTCTTTTTATACTTTTCTTAATTACGTCACTATTTGCAAAAAATTTTCTTTGTTTTTTCTATTATTTTCTTTGAAATTCCTAAAAATATTTTTATATCCTCAATCGTAAATGTCTTCTTTTCCATATTTTTTGAAAGAATAACAACTTTTCCGTCTTTTATTAATTCCATTGGACTTTTTTTATGACTTCGTGCCAAATCAAACATCCTTTCTATTTCTTTTATGTCTCTTTCTTGAATAAAATATGTTTTTGAACACTCCTCTTTGAAAATCCTAAAGTTTTGTGAAGGATCACTTGATAAGTCTATTCTTTTATTAAGATATTCATATTGTAGTATTAAATTTATACACATAATTACTATTTCTTTTATACTTAGAAGACTTTGTATTAGAATATTTTTTTCTTTTACTAATGGAAAAGTTACATAAACTAAGTGGTCCGTTGCAGCTATTTTTTGTTCTGCTTTTTTAAGGGATTCTAAGAATCTATCCATTCTATAATTAATACTAAAGAATTCATATATTTTTATGTAATTTTTGCTAATTGCTTAATTCTAAAATTGCTTCTGCCAAATCTCCAGTCTTTTCTAAAGCTTCTTTTGCTTCTTTTTTAGAGCAACCCGTCTTTTGTACTACTGTTTCTATATCTTCTTCCGAAATGCCTTCAGTTTCAATTATATCTCCTGCAATTTGAAAGCTTTCTTGCCCTTGCATTGTTATTTTTGTTACGGAGGGATTTTCTATTATTATTTTTCCTCCTTCTCTTTTTTCAATCACTATTCTTGAAGCATCTATGTCTTCCTGAGAGATTCCCATTTGCTTCATTACAGCTTTCATCTTTTTTGGGTCTATGTTTGGGATCATTTGTGATATCTTTATTATTATTTAAACCAAATTCCTAGAAAAACTCTAAATGCAATTATTAGGATTATAAATACAGTTACATATGATGGTCTAATTGTGAATACACTTGTATATTCCTCACTAAATCTCATCAACCCTCCAAAACCTGAGGGCAAACTTATATTTTGGTCAGCCATTATTTATTGAAAAAGGAGTTATATAAAAAGGTTTTGATTGCTAAATAGTTTTTTTCTTTTTATAAATATTTTTTAAGAATCAACGTAGGTTTTAAAAAAGCTTCTGTCTGTATCTTAAAATGGCTAATCCGGATTTTGATTTTAACAAGATGGAAGATAAATGGAGAAGTTTTTGGGAAAAAGAAAAGATATATTCTTTTGATTATAAGAGCAAAAAGAAGATATATTCGGTAGATACTCCTCCTCCAACAGTCTCTGGAAAAATGCATATGGGGCATGCAGGTTCTTTTGCTCAACAGGATTTTTTTATAAGATATAAAAGAATGAAGGGATTTAATATATTTTATCCCTTCGGAACAGATGATAACGGACTTGCTACAGAAAGACTAATTGAAAAAACACAGGGAATAAAAGCCGGAAATATGGAGAGGGGAGAGTTTGTTAATCTTTGTATGAAACTTTTGAGAGAGAAATTTCAACCAGAATATTTTGAAGATTGGAAAAGGATTGCTATAAGTTGTGATTGGAATCTTTTATATTCAACTATTGATGATCATTGTAGAAGGACTGCTCAATGGAGTTTTTTGGATTTGTTCAAAAAAAATAGGATATATAGAAAAAATGCTCCTACTATGTGGTGTCCTGAATGTTCAACTGGTATTTCTCAGACAGAATGTGAAGATAAGATTCTTGATTCATTGTTTAGTACTATTATTTTCAAAGTTGATGGGAAAGATTTGAAGATAGATACTACTCGTCCAGAGCTTCTTCCAGCAAGCGTTGCGGTTTTTTATCATCCAGATGATAAAAGATATACTCATCTCAAAGGGAAAAAAGCAAAAGTTCCTCTGTTTAATTTGGAAGTTCCTATAATTGAGGATAAAAGGGCAGAGATGGATAAAGGAACAGGAATTGCATACTGTGCGACGTTTGGAGATCAAACAGATATGGAGTGGCAAAAAGCACATAATCTTCCTATTCTTGAAGCAATAGATAAAAATGGACGAATGACTTCTATTGCTGGAAAATATTGTGGGATGAGTATTCGAGAGGCAAGAGAAGAGATAATAAAGGATTTAGAAGAAGCAGGTTTATTAATTTCAAAAAAACCCGTAACTCATAGTGTTAATGTTCACGAAAGATGTGGAACTGAAATAGAGTTCATAAAATCTCCCCAATGGTTTGTTAGATATCTTGATTTAAAACAAGAAATGATTGAATGGGGTAAAGAGTTAAAATGGTATCCAGAGTTTATGGTTCATAGATATAATAATTGGGTAAAAGGACTTCAATGGGATTGGTGTATTTCTAGACAAAGATTTTTTGGAGTACCATTTCCTATTTGGTATTGTAAAAATTGTGAGGAAGTTATTTTCGCTAGAGAAGAAGATTTACCTGTGGATCCTTTGAAAGATAAACCTTTCATTAAAGAATGCCCAAAATGTAAATGTAAAGAATTTATTCCGGAGAAGGATGTTTTAGACACATGGTTTACCTCTTCTTTAACTCCTCTGATCGCCACAAATCTTGTTGAGGATGTTTCTTTAAGAAAAAAAATTTTTCCAATGTCTTTAAGACCACAATCTCATGATATTATTTCTTTTTGGTTATTTAATACTCTAGTTAAGAGCAATCTTCATTTTGGAAAAAATGCATGGAAAGAGACAGTTATTTCTGGATTTGTGTTAGATTCAAAAGGACAAAAAATGTCCAAAAGTAAAGGAAATGTTGTAGAGCCAAGAGAAGTTATAAGACAATATGGTGCTGATGTTTTAAGATACTGGGCTGCTAATTCAAAACTTGGAGAAGATATAAGGTACCAGGAAAAAGATTTAGTAACTGGAAAAAAATTTGTAAACAAATTGATAAATGCTTCTAAATTTGTGTTTTCAAATCTAGAAGATTATGATTATAAGAAACCAAAAAAATTAGAAAAAATGGATGAAATCTTTTTATCTAAAATGAATGAGTTAATTAAATCCGCTACAGAATCTTTTGATAATTATGAGTATTCTAAGGTGAAATTAGATGTTGAGAGCTTTTTTTGGAAAAATTTTTGTGATAATTATTTAGAGATTGTTAAGAACAGAATTTATAATTCTTCAGGAGATAAAAAGAAGTCTGCACAGTATGCTCTTTATCAAACTCTTTTATCTATAATAAAAATGTTTGCTCCTATAACTCCTTTTATTACAGAAGAATTATATCAAACTTATTTTAGAAAGACTGAAAAAGAAAAATCTATTCATATTTCTTCTTGGCCTAAAGGGTTTCCCTCAGAAAAAGAGGATGTTCTTTTTGATTTAATGGTTGAGATTATTTCTAATGTTAGGCAAGAAAAATCTAAAGAGAAGAAAGCACTTAATGCAGAAATTTCTTTAAGTATACCTAAGAAGGATAAAGAAAAGCTTGCAGAATTGATGGAAGATTTAAAATCAGTTACAAAAGCATCCGAAATATATGAAGGAGATTTTAAAGTTCAATTTAAGTAGTTCACTAGTTTTATAAACCAAATCTTATTTTTTAAATAATGGCTGTAACGAGACAAGAATTAAAAGAACTTTTGGAAAAGTTGGAAGACCATAAAGGGAGTCACACTGAATTTATTAGTGTTTACATACCTTCAGGTTACGATGTAAATGCAGTTCAGAGACAGTTGGAATCTGAAAAAAGTACGGCTAAAAATATTAAATCAACTTCTACAAGAAAAAATGTTACAGACGCTCTTGAAAAGATTGTTAGATATTTAAAGGGTTTGAAACGAACTCCTGAAAATGGGCTAGCGGTATTTTGTGGAAATGTTTCTCAGGTAGATAGTCAAGATGATTTGCAACTTTGGGATATAGAACCCCCTACACCTCTTAAAGTTAGAATGTATAGGTGTGACAAAGATTTTGTTCTTGAGCCTTTAAAGGAAATGCTTGAAGTTACAGAAGTTTTTGGATTACTCGTTATGGACAGAAAAGAAGCAACAATAGGATTGCTTGAAGGAAAAAGAATTGAAACTCTTCAAAAAATGACTTCTGGAGTTCCAAGCAAAGTTAGAGCGGGAGGGCAATCCTCTCAAAGATTTCATAGAATAACTGAAGGTTTAACAAAGGATTTCTATAAGAGAATTGCAGAAGAAATGAAAACAATTTTCTTTGAAATGCCTAAACTTAAAGGTATTTTAATTGGAGGGCCAATTCCAACTAAAGATGAATTTATTGATCAAGAATATCTTCCTTCAAAGTTAAGAGAAAAAATAATTTCTAGACAAGATTTAGGTTATACTGATGAACAAGGATTAAAATTTTTAGTAGAAGCTAGCAAAGATGTTCTTTCAAGCCAAGGAATAACAAAAGAGAAAAAAATATTAAATAAATTTTTTGAAACCTTAGGAGAAAAACCAGGCTTTGCAATCTATAAAGAAGATGAAATAAGAAAAGCTCTTGAGTATGGGGCTATTGATACTCTGATAATATCAGATGCTTTTGATAGAACTCTTTCAAGAGAGCTTAAGAAAATTGCAGAGAATATTGGTTCAAATATAGAAATGGTTTCTACTGAAACAACAGAGGGAGACCAATTCTTTAAATTGTCTGGAATTGGTGCATTATTGAGATATAAACTTTAAAATAAATCTATAATCCAATTCTTCTTTTTACCATACTCTCCACAGTGATAAACTTTATGAGTCCATTGGTTTAATTCAATTTTTAAAGTTAAATTGTTATTTTCAATTAATTTTTTATTTTCTTTTGAAATTTTTAATTGAGGAGGCTTAAACAAT
>CAZAGO010000016.1:6137-9562 GCA_964485045.1 Candidatus Woesearchaeota archaeon
ACTCTTGAAGAAATAGATGGAATAAAAGAAAAAGAGAATCTGAAGATTCTTGAAGCGATTTTTTTTATTTCTGGAAGATTTTTAACGATGCAAGAAATTGTTTCGCTTTCTGATTTAAATCCTCTTATTGTAAGTGATTTAATTTCAAAACTAAAAAGAAAATATGAAGACCAAGATTCTGCATTTGAGATAATAGAAAAAAATGGGCTTTGGAAAATGGATGTAAAGCAAGATTTTTTTTATCTTATTAATAAACTTGCAACCGGTTCTTCTGAGTTTTCTAAAGCAGAACAGGAAACCTTGGCCATAATTGCGTATAAACAACCTATAAAACAATCAGTTATAATTAAAATTAGAGGGAACAAGGCTTATGATCATATTAAGAAATTCTTTGAGTTAGGACTCCTTAAAAAGAAGAAAGAAGGGCATACACATATTCTTACTCTAAGTGAGGAATTTTATGAATATTTTAATCTTGAAGAGGGAGGAAAACTCACTACAGTTGATGAGTCTTCTTTGAGCAAGGAATAAAAATGGATTTTTTAACTAAACTTTTTTTGATGTATGCTTTTATTTCTTTTTATTTTTTATTTCTTTTTTTGCTTGTTTATTTTCAAAATAGGAAAGGGTTTTATTCTTTTCCTCCTATGACTAAAGAGTATTCTCTTAGTATAGTTATTCCTTGTTATAATGAAGAAAAGAATATTGGATATGCAATTGAAAATCTTTTGAAATCAACTTATAAGGGGTTAAAAAAAGTTATTGCTGTTGATGATTGTAGTACAGATAATTCATTTAAAATCCTTAAGGCTCTTGAAAAAAAGTATAAGCAATTACTTGTAGTACAAACTCCAAAAAATACTGGTTGTGCTGCAGGTTCAAAAAATTATGGTGCGAGTTTTGCAAAAACAGATTTAATTGGTTTTATTGATGCTGACTCATTTCCTAAAGAAAATGCTATAGAAAGAATGATTGGATTTTTTGATAATGAAAGAATTGCAGCAGTTACTTCTTTTATTTTAGTTAAAAATCAGGAAAATCTTTTAACTCGTTTACAAGCAATAGAATATCAAATTATTGCTTTTACTAGAAGACTTTTGGGATTTATAGAAGCTATTTATGTTACTCCTGGACCATTGGCTATTTATAGAAAAAAATATTTTGATAATCTTGGTGGTTTTGATGAAAAGAATCTTACGGAGGATATAGAGATAACATGGCATTTTGTTTCAAAAGGATATAAAGTTGCTATGAGTCCCGAATCTAGAGTCTATACTGTTGCCCCATCTAAATTAAATGCTTGGGTTAAACAAAGAGTAAGATGGAATCTTGGAGGAATTCAAACTATTTTAAAGTATAAATTTTCTTTTTTAAAATCGGGGATGCTTGGAAAATTTATACTTCCTCTTTTTGTTTCTTCTTGGGTTTTAGCGATATCTGGGCTCTTTGTTCTTGGTTATCGTGTTTTTAGAACAGTTGTAGTTAGAGTTTTATCTACTAAATATTCTATTGAGGCTCAGACAGCAATATTGACTTTGAATGATCTTCAAGTTTCTGTTAATGTTCTTTTTTTATTTGGGGCAATAACTCTTTTCTTAGGAATGGTTTTTACATTCATCGCCCTCATCCATTCCAAAGAAGATTTTAAAAAGGAAAGAATACACGAAGTTTTGATATATGCATTTTTTTATTTGCTTATGTATCCAATAGTTATGATAAAATCTATATCCAATTATATAAGAAAAAAGAGGGCTTGGTAGCAAAATGTTAAATACACCTAAAAGAGCAATATGGGAAGCTTTTTTACTCGCAGGTTTAGTTTTCTTTTTTGGTTTTTCTCTTGGTTTTGCATTTGAATCTTCACAAACAAAAAAGATGAATGATTATTATTTCAATTCAGAATTTTATTTGATGGATGCTATCGCACTTAATGCTTTAGAAGGAGAAGGGGTTTTTGATTGTAAAACTCTATCCGATTCTTATTTTTCATTTGCAGATAGAATTTATCAAGAAGCAATTTTACTTCAAAAATACGAATCTGCAGAAAAAATAACTACTGAAATGAAAATTGTTCATAGAAGATATGATTTGCTTAGGACTTTTTTATGGGCAAATATAATAAAAAATTCAAAAAAATGTGATAATTTACCAAAAACAGTAATCTATCTTTATGAATATGATACCGAAGATTTGGCTAAAAAAGCAACCCAAAATGTTTGGTCTAAAGTTCTTTTTGATTTAAAGCAGGAAGAAGGAGAAAATATTCTTTTAATTCCAATTGCAGTAGATTTAGACATAAATTCTTTAGATACAATTGTAAAAAGTTTTAATATTTCTAATTATCCTGTCGTGATAATTGATAACAAAGAAGTTATTCAAGAAATTAGTTCTCATGAAGATTTGAAAAAGTATCTAAATTAGACTATTTTTCACAATAGAAATATTAAAAAAGAGATGTTTTCAATCTATTTGATGGATGAATGTTTTAAGTGTGGTATTTCTGGAGAAAAGTCTAAACTTCATGACGCTATCTCGGGAAGCGGTATTGTAAAAGTTTGTGATAGATGTTCTATTGATGGGGATATTCCTGTAATAAAAAGAAAGACAACTTCTTTAGAGCAAGCAGATAGGAATGCACCTGTTGGGGGGCTTATGAAGGAAAGAGAAAAAGCTTTTGAACAGATTAGAAGTAGCAGAAGAACACAATCTTCTGATAGGCAAGAGTTTACTCTTAGAGATTTAGTTGAAAAAAATTATAAACAAAGTATAGAAGGAGAGGGACAAACTAAACCAGGAATAGTGAGAAATTTTAATTGGATTATATTAAGAGCAAGAAGAAATAAGGGTCTTGGGCAAAAACAGCTTGCAGATATGGTCTCTGAACCTGAAATTGCAGTAAGGATGGCGGAAAGAGGAACTCTTCCTAAAGAATACGTACCTTTTATAAGAAAGCTTGAGAGGGTGCTTGAAGTTAATTTAATGGAAAACAATCCTTTTAGGCTAGAGGAACATAAAAAAATGTTAAATTTAAGAGAGATTCCTCCAAAAGAAGTTACCGTTGGAGATTTGAGGGGAATGTCTAGAAAAAAAGAAATAGAGATGATTAAATCTAAAGAACTTCTTGCAAAAGAACAAGCAGAAAGAGAATCAAAAGAGGCTCAAGAACTTTTAGATGAACCAGAAAAAGTTGAGTATGAAAAAAAGCGTTCTTTTAATTTTTTTAAGAATATTTTTTCTAAAAAGAAGGATTTGTCTGAATTAGAAAAGGAAGAGAGTGCTGATTTTTCTGTAGAGAATCAAATTAAAGAAGATTCTAAATTAAGTTTAGCTACAAGTAGCCAAAGTAAAGATGCACTGAAGTCCACTTCGTCTACAAGTAGCCAAAGTAAAGATGCACTGAAGTCCACTTCGTCTACAAGTAGCCA
>CAZAGO010000016.1:9662-13951 GCA_964485045.1 Candidatus Woesearchaeota archaeon
CTACAAGTAGCCAAAGTAAAGATGCACTGAAGTCCACTTCGTCTACAAGTAGCCAAAGTAAAGATGGATTTAAATCAGATTCACCTACGCCTGGAAGAACTAAACCAGTACCTAAATACAGGTGGCAAAAATAATCATTTAGAACTAATTTTTACATATTTATTTAATTAAAAAATCACAAGTTTTATAAACCAATTTCTACCTTTTTCATAATGGTAACACTGAAGTCCAATAAAAATTCAGGAGAATTTTCATAATGGAACTTAATATTCTTAAAGAATCAAAGGAAGAGATTGAATTTGAAATTTCAAGCTTAACTATTGCAGAGCTTCTTAGAGTTTACTTGAATAAGGATAGTTCAGTTACATTTACTGCGTGGAGAAGAGATCATCCTACATCAAAGCCTATTTTGGTTGTAAAGACTAAAGGAAAAACTGCTAAAAAAGCAATAGGAGATGCGATTTCTTGTGTAGAAAAAGAACTTGACAAACTGGAGGAGAGTTTTAAAAAAGCAAAGTAGTTTTTTTGGCTCTTTTTAAATAATCTAATTTTAATTTTTATTGCTTTGGAAGGAATATGGCAAAAAAAATTTTTCAAAACGTTCTGGAATCTATAGGTAAAACACCTCTTATTAAAATAAATAGATTAAATCCAAATAAAAGAGTTAAGATATATGCTAAAATAGAAGGAGCAAATCCTACAGGAAGTATAAAGGACAGGATTGCTTTAAAGATGATAGAACAGGCAGAGGAAGAGGGAGTTTTAATAAAAGGAAAAACTATCATTGAGCCAACTTCTGGAAATACTGGTATTGGGCTTGCAATGATTGGGGCTGTGAAGGGTTATGATGTAGAAATTGTAATGAGTAAAGCTGTTTCTCAAGAACGAGTTAAGATGATAAAAGCATTTGGAGCAAAAGTAATTCAAACTGAAGCAAATTTAGGGACGGATGGGGCAATAAAAAAAGCAAGAGAATTAGTTAAAGATTGTCCAGAAAAATATTTTATGCCAGATCAGTTTTCTAATAAATATAACAATCTTGCTCATTACAAAACAACCGCAGAAGAGATATGGGAAGATACTAATGGAAAAGTAGATTATTTTGTTTCAGCACTTGGAACTTCAGGGACAATTATGGGGGTTAGCAAAGCGTTAAAAGAGAAGAATCCAAAAATTAAAATTATTTCTGCACATCCTGTTAAAGGGCACTATATTCAGGGATTAAAAAATATGGAGGAGGCAATTGTTCCTTCTATTTATGATCCTTCCCTTATAGATGAGACGATAATGGTTGATACTGAAAAAGCTTTTGAAATGGCTAGAGAGATTGTGCTTAAAGAAGGCATTTTTGTTGGTATGAGCAGTGGGGCTGCTATGTATGCTGCTCTTGAAATTGCAAAGAAAATTGATTTTGGAACGATAGTTCTTATATTTCCTGATAGAGGAGAGAAATATTTGAGTACTAATTTATTTAATGCTTGAATTTTTTCAAATAAACACATAAATTTTTATTAATCGATAAAACCTTTTTTGATATGGAAGATTTAGGAAAGATTTCTACAGGAAGTTATGATCTTAATAATTGGCTTCATGGAGGATATGAAAAAGAGATTATTACAATGATTGCTGGTGCTCCTGGTAGTGGTAAAACTAATTTTTGTTTTCTAGTTGCATGTAGCCAGGCAAGAAAAGGTAAAAAGGTAATATTTGTAGATACGGAAGGAGGTTTTTCTGTTGAAAGAATAAAACAACTTTCTGGAGAGGATTATGAAAATATTTTAAAAAATATTTTTCTTTTAGAACCTACAAGTTTTGAAGAACAGAAAAAAGTTTTTTCAAAACTTCTTGAAAAAGTTAAAAAAGAACAAATTGGGCTTATAGTTATTGATGGAATGTCTATGCTTTATCGTTTAGAGATGGGAGGCTTCGATAAATCAGAAGAAAAAGAAAAGATTAAAGAATTGAATAGAGAAGTTGCAAAACAGATGAGGTGTCTTGCTGAAATTTCAAGAAAACAAAAGATATCTGTTATAATAACTAATCAAGTTTATTCAAGTTTTTTATCAGAAGAAGATTGGAAAAATGGAGTTGAAAGAGAAACAAATATTACTGGAGGAGATTTGTTTAAATATTGGAGTAAGTGTATAATAGAACTAAAAGGAAGCGGAGGAAAAAGAAGGGCTATTTTACTTAAACATAGAAGTCTTCCAGAAAAAGAAATTAATTTTGAGATTCTTGAAAAAGGAATTAGAAAAAAAGGTTGGATTTAATTTTTATTTTATAGGTTCCGATGTTTCTATATCTGAAGAATCTTCTTCTTTTTTACGATTGTTATATTCTTCTATTCTTTTTTGATTTGTTTTACATTGTGGATTAAAACAAAATTCCCATGGACGTTTTCCTTTTGATAGTCTGGTGAGCATTGGAAATCCACATTCTTCACATGTTTTGTTTGCTTTTTTTATTAATCCATTTGGAGGGAGAGAATATGTGTTTTTGCATTCAGGATATTTGTCACATGCTACAAATAATCTTTTATTTTTTCTTGAATAGTTTATAAAAAGATTCCCTTTATGACAAAGAGGGCAGGTCATTAGAGTATTTTCTATTCTTTCTTGAGCCCTTTGTTCTTTGTTCGCTTGTATTATTTCTATTCCTATTTCTTTTTCATTTTTTTCAAAATCTTTAGAGATAGCAGTTATAGTTTTTTTTGCTTTATCTATTATAATTTTTTCTTTTTCTTCAAATCCTTTTTTTGCTTGAGTAATTGATTCCATTTCTCTTTCAAAATCTCTTGTAAGTTTTTCATCAATTATTATTGGGGAGTATTTTTCAAGAGTATCTATTAGAGAGATACCTAAAGGGGTGGCTTCTACACTTTTTCCTTTTACATATCCTCTATCATATAATGTTTCAAGAATGGATGATCTTGTCGCTTTAGTTCCAAGGTTTCTTTTTTCTAATTCAGAGATAATTGACGCTTGAGTATATCTTTTTGGATGCTGAGTCATTTTTTCTTCTATTTTTGTTTCTTTTATTTCAAACTCTCCATTTAAATCTGGAACATCTACTTCTTTTTTTATTAAAGGATAAATTTCCATCCATGCTTTTTTTCTTATAGCAGAGCCGCTTTTTGTAAAAAGCAAATTTTCAACTTGTGCAGAAATAGTTTTTTTATCTATTATTGCATCTTCACAGAATAGACATAGAAATCTTTTTACAATTAATTTGTAAATCTTTTCTTCTTCTCCAGATAAAATCTGTCTATTTCCTGTGGGGTATATTGAAGGATGTGCGGAATCTGTTTTTTTACCTTCTACAGGTTTTTTTCTTAATAATAATCCTTCTGCTTTAAATTCTCCAGCTATTTTTTTTATGATTGAATTATAGTCTATTGATTCAGGAAGTTTTTGGCTTGAAGTTCTCGGATAAGATATTAAGCCTGCTAAGTATAAAGATTGAGCTATTTTGAGAGTATTTGAAGGGCTTATTCCGTGTAATGCATAAGCTTCTGTTTGCAATGTTGTTAAATTAAAGGGAGGGTTTGGAGGAATTATTTGTTCTGATTTTTTTGTGTTAAGGGTTGCTTTTTTCCCCTTTAAATTTTTAAATTTTTCAAGTTCTTTTTTATCAAAAATGTCTTTATTATATTTAAGTTCTATTTTTTTATTTTTATCTTTTACACTTATGAATATTTGCCAGTATTGTTTTGGTTTAAAATTTTTAATTTCTTTTTCTTTTTTTACAAGAAGGTTTAATGCTGGTCCTTGAACTCTACCTATTGACATTATTTTAAATGTTCCCGTCGATTTAATTGCATTCATAAGTGCTCTAGAAAGATTTATTCCATAAAACCAATCAAGAAAATGTCTCGTTTCTCCTGCTATTGCTTGCCCCCAATCAAGTGTTCCTTTCTTCTCCTCATAAGATTTATTTAATTCTTCTGTTGTGAGAGTTGAGAATTTCATACGACTTGCATCTTTTTGATTGCAGATATATCTAACTACATTTAATCCTATTAATTCTCCTTCTATATCAAAATCTGTTGCTACCGTTATACTACTTGCTCCTTTTACCAAATTCAAAATAGTATCGTAATACCTTTTTGTAAAGTCTCCTTTTTTAGCAAGGTAGTTTGGAATCCAACTTATTTCAAATACTGGAATCGAAGAACCTGGAGAATTTTGTTTAAGTGTGAAAAGATGTCCAACTGCGCATGCTACTACTATTTTTTTCCCTTCTCTTGTCAGTTCATAATATGCAATTTTATTAAATATTTTTTGAGTTGC
>CAZAGO010000016.1:14051-16481 GCA_964485045.1 Candidatus Woesearchaeota archaeon
TTTAAATTTCCTTCATCAACAGGAAAATAGTTTTCAACAGTTCTAGTTTCTATAGATTTTTTTTGCTTTTTTACCATAATTTAATATAATCAAAGAAGTTTTTATATCTTTTATAAAGATTTGGATTTATTTTTTTTATTAAACCATCCAATTAAAAAAAGAATTCCTATTAAAAAAGCTATACCTGAGATTAATCCTATCCATGAAAAGTAGTACCATTGAAATCCAGTTGTTATGATATTTTTTAATATCATAACAAGATATAACAAGCCTGCAAGAATAAATGCAATTCCTCCCACTATTTCATATTTCCAAGATATTCCTAAAATTATTAATAAAACAAATACAGGAATATTATGAATTAAAAATCCAATTAATACTTGTGATGCGCTCTTTCCAGATTCAAATACATCAAGAGAAAACATTGCTAAAAGACAGATGAATGCAATTGAAATTAATCTAGGAGTCCAATATATCCAACTTTTTTCAGTTTTTCTTTTTTTCTTCATAATATTAATAAAACAAAAGAGTTATTTAAATTTTCTTAAATATGTTTGAGAACTTTACAATATAAATCTTTAATAAAATTTTGGGTGTTTTCATTTTACTGCGTACACAATTTCTTGTTAAATTATATAAAGCCTCAGCCGAGGATTGAACTCGGGACCTCGTCCTTACCAAGGACGCGCTCTACCACTGAGCCACTGAGGCATTTTATTGTTATGCAGTTGCTCAGTTGTTTAGCTTTAGCTTTCTACCACTGAGCCACTGAGGCATTTTATTGTTATGCAGTTGCTCAGTTGTTTAGCTTTAGCTTTCTACCACTGAGCCAACATCATCTACGTTATAGTGATTCAAAATTATTATTAATAATTTTATAAAAGTTTTAGAAAAAGAGAGTATAAAAAATTATCCAACTTATTTTTTGAATATCTTCAATATCATAAATACTAACAAAGCAATAAAGAATGCAATGGATACAAATCCAGATAAATAGACAAGAATTAAAAAAAGATTTCCTAAAACAGTCCCATCAGGAAAAAAATATTGGTAGCCTATTTGTGAGGCTAGGAAAATTATTAATGAAGATATTAAACAGGTTAGTGTAATCTTTATCTTTTTAGAAACAAATTTTTCAACAGATAAAATTGGAGTCTTAGATTTACTTTTCTGAATCTTTTTTGATCCAGATTTTTTTGCTTTTCTTTTAACCATTCTAATATATACAATCAAAAAGGGTATTTAAATATTACTAAGGAGTCCAATTCATTTTTATTATTTGTCCACTTATTTTTTGCAAATTTAAATATGTTTCATTTATCCATGATTTTGAAATATTAAAGAATTTTTCAGAATCTTCTTTTTCTTGTAAGTTAAAATTATTATTACTTATAACGAGAAGGGGAAAAAGCATTATTAAAAATAAGAATATTATCAATAACCTCATTTTTCAGTTAAGTTTTTTGGTTCAATTGTCTGATTTCCAACCCAATCCATTTGGACTGCATGCGTTGTTATTGATTTCATGTTTCCAAGTACTGAACCCATCCAAATAAAATACAATTTTGTTGCTTTTGTTAGCCCATCTATTGTTTTTAGATCAAGATCATTATTTTTAATTGATACAGAGAAGCTTATATAAGTAAAAACTATTAAAAGAATAAGAAAAATTGCGAAAAGTTTATGTTTTAATCTTTTTACTTCTACTATTAACCATATTGCTAAAATAACAAGGCATAAAATTATCCATTCAAAACTTAGCATTTATCTAATAAATTTAAGAAGTATAAAAAGATTTTGATATTTTTTAAAATCTTAGAATTTATTTTTATAGCCCCACCAGGATTTGAACTGAAAACAACCTACGGTTTTTTTCTATTTTCCCTTTTTTGAATTTAAACTAGTTTGTTCAAATTCTTGGGAGAGATGAATTTAGAAAATCCATTTATAGCCCCACCAGGATTCGAACCTGGGTCACAGCCTTCCCCTATTTCTATTAAAATTCCAGAGGGCCGTATACTTGACCGCTGTACTATGGGGCTTTATATCGTGAAGATTTCAAATTTATTCACGAGATTCTATATAAACATTTTTGTATTTATATATGGAATTGTTTACTAGTTTATCTTTGAAATATAAGTATTAAAATCTTATTACCGCTAAATTTAAATATACTGGGCATGTAATTATCTTATGAGCGAAGAAAAAGAAATAGGGATAGTATCTGGTTATTTTAGTCATGTTGGTGTGGCTGCTATAAAACTTTCTGATTCTTTAAGTACTGGAGTTAGAATAAGGCTAAAAGGTGCAACTACAGATTTTGAAATGGATGTAGAAGAAATTCAAATAGATAGAAAATCTGTTGAAAGAGCTGAAGCTGGAGAGCATGTTGGGATAAAAGTTTCAGAAAAAGTTAGGCCCAATGATAAA
>CAZAGO010000017.1:0-7454 GCA_964485045.1 Candidatus Woesearchaeota archaeon
TTGTCTCGGAATGCAGGGTGAACGAAGTGGAGCCCCAATCCGGGCAGTCCCATATCATCGAGGATTTGAACCTTGGTTTGTGTTTCGAGCTTGTCTCGGAATGCAGGGTGAACGAAGTGGAGCCCCAATCCGGGCAGTCCCATATACTGTGAATTTATTCACTATTTAAAAAATATAAAAAATGGCATCAAAATTAAAAAAAATAAAATCAGCAGGAAGATTTGGTTCTAGATATGGAAAGAAAATTAGAACTAAATTAGTAAAAGTTGAATCAAAACAAAGGGTTAAACAGAAATGCCCTTTTTGTTCAAAATTAGGAGTTAAAAGAATTTCAAAAGGCATATGGAAATGTCAAAAATGTGACAAAAAGTTTGCTTCAAATACATACTGTTTAGATTAAAATGAGCGTATCATACAAGTGTTTCAAATGTGGAAAGAAGATAAGCAATTCTGAACTCTCTCAGAGATTCGTCTGCACAAAGTGTGGAAGTAAAGTTTTTTACAAGCCCAGAACAGCCGTTAAAAAAATAAAGGCGGAATAAGGGAATGGATAAAGAGATAATGGAAACTAAAAGTAAAAACATACAAGAGATTCAGATTTTAGAGCAAACTCTTCATAATATTTCTTTTCAAAAACAGGCTTTTCAGTTAGAACTTTCTGAGGTTACAGAGTCTTTGATAAATCTAGAGTCTTCAGGAGATGAAGTCTTTAAGATTGTTGGGCAACTTATGATAAAAACAGATAAAAAGAAGAGCCAAGAAGAGCTTGATGACAAAAAGAAAATGCTTGAATTAAGGTTAAAATCTATCGAAAAAGAAGAGAATATCATTGCTAAAAAAATAAATTCTCTTCGAGAAGATTTGCTAGAACAAAAAAAATAATTACAAAACAATTGCGAAATCTTTATAAATAGATTTAATTTCAATCTATCATGGTGTTTAATAAAATAAAAAAAGTTTTTTCGGGTTCTGGAGCAGATTCCGAGAGTGATTACCTCGAAATTGATTTAGGAAAAGAAGAAAAACAAAATAAAGTTCTTGTAAAATTATTTGTTCTAAAACAATATGAAGAGGTTGCAGAAGTTCTTAATGCTTTGAGAGAAGGATATACTATTGCAATAGTTGATGTAAGAGTTTTAAGACAAAAAGATTCAATAGAATTGAAAAGAGCTGTGTCTAAAATTAAAAAGACTGTTGATGCTCTTGAAGGAAGTATTGCCGGGTTTACCGAAAATGCAAATATAATAATTGCAACACCTTCTTTTGCAAAAATTTCAAAAGATACTCTTCCTGTAAAACAAGAAAAGAAGAGATTTGATGATTTTGATTAATTTTTAGCGTTTCTATTCCATTAAAACACTTTATAAATTGAGTTTGTTTCTATGTGCTATGAAGAGAATATTCATTCCATCAAAATCAAAATATAAATTTAATAAAGATTCTTTTTTTAAAATATCCAAATCCCTTCCAAATAGAATAGCAATAGTTTATTCTATTCAGTATGAATCTATTGCAATTGAAATAAATAGGCTTTTGAAAACTTCTCATAAAATAACTTCTTTTTTTCAAGTTCTTGGATGCAGTAAAGTAAAATTTTCCAAAGAAACTCAAGGAATTCTTCTTATAGGATCTGGAAAATTTCATGCACTCTCGCTTGCATCTATTTCAAATCTTCCTATCTATATATATGAAAATGAAAAGATAACAAAAATAAGTGAAATTGAAATTGAAAAATTTAATAAAATGAAAAAAGGAGCTTATATAAAATTTTTAAATTCAAAAAATACCGGAGTACTTATTTCTCTAAAACCAGGGCAACAAAATTTTTCAAGAGCGTTTAAATTAAAGGAGAGATTAAAAGATAAAAAAGTATATTTTTTTATAGGTGATTTTTTGTCTTCGCAAGAACTAGAAAATTTTGAAATAGATTCTTGGATAAATACTGCCTGTCCTCGTTTAGATATGGAGAATTCGGCAATTCTTAATATTTCGGATTTAGAATTAATTAAACATTAGAAAGAGAGAAAACTGTTTTTATAGCAACTACTATTGTAGTTGGAACAAAAAGAGAAAGCAACGCCCCAAAAGTTGACGAAACTATATCTCCCAAACCTATTCCAATTAAAGAGCTTGCAACACTTTCCATTCCAAATCTGCTCACTAAAACGATTATTGTTCCTGCAATTAGAAAGGTCTGAGCATCTTTTCCTGATACATGTGTAAGAGAGCCAATTAGAATCCCTAAGAAAACAAGTAGGGCATATATTGGCTTGCTATACTTCTGGAGAGCCTCAAATGGAAGAAGTGAACTAGCACTTATTCCTATAACTACTGCTAAAATAACCCCTATAAGGAAAATCCACGCATTCAGATTATTTTCTTTTGATTGAATAGGCATCTTTTAAGCAAAATACTCTAAGTATATGATATATATCAATAGGAAGGATTATATAAATTTTTTTAAAATCGAGAGAGCTGCGATTAACAATTCTGAAAACTATATTTTACAAAATAGAAATATTTATAAATCATCGTAACTCTGGAATGATTACACAATAAAAAAATGAAAAACAAAGGATTCGCATTGGTGATTTTAAGCATTCTATCAGTGGTAGCTATACTAGGATTTGCAAGTGCAGTTATAACTCTTTATCCAGCCACATATTCTGCAGATATTCAACAAGGAAGTTCAAGCTCATTTACGTTTAAAATATACAATGATGGTTCTGGAAGCGCAAACAATTATACTTTAGTTAACATTACTTCAAATGTTTCAAATCTTGTTGGGAGTCCTGGAACAATTAGTTCTAGCAGAGTTTCTGTTGGAGCAATGCCTTCTTTTATAACTAATCAAACAAATAGTTCAGATATCACAGTTTCCATAGCTATTCCTTCTAGTCAAGCTGTTGGAATTTATACAGGAAATATTACTATCGGAGGAAAGCATAATGAAACTGGTGCCGCTGTAGCTGATAAATTAATCACTCTCTCAATAAATGTAACTCCTATGTCCGATCCTATAACTTGTGCTTATGGTAATGTGAATAATAATTTGAGGATAAAGAAAATTGCATTTACAAACAATGGTTTTTCAGGAAGTCTTTTTGGAAAGAGCGATGCATGGTTTCCATTAGATGAGATAGAAGTAGAGATTACTGTAGAAAATAGAGGAGAAGAAAAAATAGAAGATATAGAATTAGAATGGGGATTGTATGATCCTTCTAGTCAAGAATGGGTTATAGAAGTAGATGATGAAGACACTTTTGATTTAAAATCTGAAAAAAGCGAGATTTTAAATTTAAAATTTATTCTTGACGATAATCTTGATGTAGATCTTGAAGATATACAAGAGGGAGATTATCTTCTTTATGTTAAGGCCACAGGTTATGATAATGAATTTGAAGAAGACATTTGCGTTATTTCTTCTAAAGAAACAGAAATAATAATTGAAGAAGACTTCGTAGTTTTAAGTGATCTCTCCTTTTCAGAGGTAAATACTTGCGGTTCAAGTATTTCTCTTTCTACTAAAGTATGGAACATTGGAGAAGATGATCAAGAAGATGTATATCTTGTTGCTTACAGCAAAGATCTTGGAATAAATCAGAGGATAATTGTAGGAGATGTTGATGCTTTTGATTACAAGAGATTAAATGCTTATATTGATGTGCCTACTAATGTAGCAGAAGGAACATACAATATAAAATTGTCTGTTTATGATGACGATGATGATATTTATGAAAGCGAATATGGTAAAGATGAGTCTTCTTTTCCAGTTTTAGCAAATATTAAATGTGCTAGTGGAGGAATAAATGAAGATTCCAAAGCAGTAGTTTCCGCTAATTTGGTTTCAGGTGGAAAGGCTGGACAAGATATGATTATAAGATCTACAATAACAAACCTTGAAGATAAATCAATGATATATACTGTAGGTGCTGCTGGATATTCTGAATGGGCATCTTCTGCAAGTGTTGATACAAGTACTTTTGCTCTTGGAGCAGGAGAATCAAATTCTGTCCTTTTAAACTTCAAGGTAAAAGATACAGCTGAAGGAGAAAACTTCTTTAATATAGAATTATATGCTGATGGGAAATTAGTTTCTTCACAACCAGTTTCAGTTTCAATAGACAAAAAAGGATTTTCATTTCCTCAATTAGGAGAGAACAAATACTTGTGGGGAATGGCCTTAGTTAATATAATACTTATTTTAGTGATAATAATTGTTGCTATAAGAGTTCTAAGGAAGTAAATATATTTAAACACTTTTTGCCTTTTCGAGTAATGCATATAGAGACAAAATTTATCTTTAATCTTTTTTTAAGATATTTAATAATATTGTTTTCTGGAATATCCAATCTATTTTTATTTTATTTAATACTAACACCTTTGACAATTTATTCTGTTTATTTTATTTTGAGTTTATTTTTTTCAGTAACTATTTCTGGTTCAAATATACACTTTTCAAATTCTTTTGTTATATCTATAATTCCTGGATGTGTGGCGGGAGCAGCATACTATCTTCTTTTTATGCTTAATCTTTCTGTTCCAAAAATAAAAGTTTTAAGAAGGATGGCAATTCTTTCAATAGCTTTTATTTCTTTTTTTATAGTAAATATATTAAGGATATTCTTTTTGAGTGTTATTTATTATTATGATTTTCCTTTCTCAGATATAGTTCATGAGTTTTCATGGTATTTTGGAAGTATAATTTTAACTGTGGGTATATGGTTTTCAGAAGTTTACCTTTTTAAAATAAAAGAAATTCCATTTTATTCCGATTTAAATTATTTTTATAAGAGATCTATATTTAATAAAAAATGATTTTTGAATTGTTATCTTTATTAACAGAAAAAATATTACTTCTTGTTTGGAAATTAGGATACTTCGGAATATTTATAGGTATGACTATAGAGAGTTCTTTTTTTCCATTTCCTAGTGAGATTATTCTTATTCCTGCAGGAGTTTTAATTTCTAAAGGAGAGTTTTCTTTTTTTTTAGTACTCCTAGCTTCTATTTTAGGAAGCCTACTAGGAGCCCTTATTAATTACTCTATTGCTCTAATAATAGGAAGAAACGCGGTGGAAGCGCTCGTATCGAAGTATGGAAAATTTTTCTTTATTAGTAAAAAAGGGCTTCTTCATTCTGAAGAGACTTTTAAAAAGTATGGCAATATTTCGACTCTAATAGGAAGACTTATTCCAGCAGTGCGTCAACTAATATCTCTTCCAGCAGGATTCTTTAAAATGAGACTGGATTATTTTCTTCTTTTTACTGCTTTAGGAGCAGGAATCTGGACATGCTTCCTTTTAGGAGTAGGTTATTTCTTTAACGAAGTTTCAATACAAATTTGGAAAGAGAATCCATTACTTTTTTATGCTATCTCTTTTTTACTTTGTATTATTATATTTACAGGGTATCTTATTTTAAAGCAGAAGAATAAACCTTAATTTCTTTTTCTTTTATTTTTGCAAAGGTTTCAAGCATAATTCTTTCGGTTGTTGGAAAAATATCGCACTCTTTTATCTTTAAATTATAACAATTTTTACCTATCTCTTCTATTCTATTTTCGTTATATTTTTCTATGTTAATGAACATATATAATCCTTCTTCACTACAAGTTGCGTTTTTATCTATCGTAACTTTTACACCTATTAGATTGTATAAATTTATCATATTTGTAAGAGCAATTACTCCATACCCTTCACAGTTTATATCCTCAGAGTAATTTAAAACAACAATTTTCATTATAGGCATATCTTCATTGAATTCAATCTTAGAAAGTTCTTTAGGATTTGTTCTTAAATAAAAATTATAATTTGAAATTATTTCCTCCTTGCTTGAATAGATTGGGACTTGGGTATTATAGAATGTAAGCTTTCCTTCTTTAATTATTGTAAATTCAACATCTTTATATTCTATGCTCTTTCTCGATTGTGCAAAAAAATACATTAAAAGAAATGAGATTGCAATTAATCCAAAGCAAACAAGAATCCAAAAAAGCAATTCATTGTGCTTATTTTTTATTTCTTTTTTAGTATTTGTATCTTTTTCTTTGTTTAAGTCTTTATCAATTTCTTTTTTTATTTTCTTTTTAGCCATTTTAATTTACACCTGTTATTCTAAGGAAGAAAGCATCTAATACTCTTTGCATTTCTTCTTTTGGCGATCTTATAAAAACACAATTTCCTTCTTGAGTTATATTTATCTCTTCTCCTTGTAATACGAGTATAAAATTATTTTCGCACGTTTTTATTGGAAAATCTCCATAACACTCTTCATTTTCTACACATCCTGGCTGTATTCTGCTGGCAAAATTATTGAGATTGTAGTATATTTGAGATTCAAGATTTCTATCTTTAGAGTATACATATAATGGAGCATCAGAGTAGTGTTCAATGGAATTTAAATCGTTTGGAATGATAATGCTTGTTAGGTTATTAGGAGAATTTAATACAGTATAATCAACTCCTTTTATTTGGAAGAAGAGTCTTTCCTGATTTGAAAAGAATTCAATGCCATTATATATAATATTTCCAGAAGTTTCTTCGCTTTTTCCTATTGAGTCCACTATTATTCCAAAAACACTTAAAACCATTATTGATAAAAGAAGAACACTTATAATTATTCTGCCTTTCCTTTCTTTTTTCTTCTCTTCTGCTTTAGATATTATTTTTCTCATAAATTAAATTCAAAATCAAAGTATAAAAGGATTTTGATTTTGAAAACAAAGCTTTAAACAGTTAAGAAATTTTTTAAATTATTATTCAAAATAAATTATTAAAAGCTATTTCTTAGTATACTTAAACTTATCATTATAATCTGAATGAGGTATTATATCTAAAACAAAAGCAATTATCTCTACTTTCTCATTGTTTGTTAAAGTGTAGAGCATTCTCCAGAAGACAGGAAGTTCAACTCGAAATAAATTAGTTATTGAATATTTTTGTTTATACTCTTTAGGAATTAAATTTTTTGCAATGGGATTTCCATAATGAATATTTGATTTTATTAATTCTGTCTTGTGGTTAATTGCATTGAGAATCATCTTAGATTGCTTGCTTTTTTGAGCATCAGCATTGATTTTTTTATAGACTTCTTCTGCTTCAGGAGAAAAGATTATTCTCACGTCTTTCATAATTCCATTCCTTTCAAAATTGCTTTTTTTAGATTTGAATTATTATTTTCCATCCAAGTTATACCTTTCAGAGATACTGCTATTTTATTACTTTTTTCTAAGTACTCAAGAATTACCATAAGTGTGATGTGATTTACCTGTTTTGGTAACCTTCTTTTTATCTCTGCAATAGAAATTATACTCTCATTTGAATTTTTGATAGTTTCTTCAACCATCATTACTGTATTTAATGTGGGCCAATGAATTCTTTTCTCTATTCTCTTTATTTGTATCATATTATAGCTTTTAGTTATTTAATTGTAACTAATTGATATGTTTTAAT
>CAZAGO010000017.1:7554-11489 GCA_964485045.1 Candidatus Woesearchaeota archaeon
TAAAGCTATTCCGTTAAAAAAATAAATCAAACACTGAAGCGAATTCTTTTAAAGTTTCCACTGAACCTTTAAAAAAATAAAGAAAAAGAAAAAAAATAAAAAATTCTGTTTAAGCAGATGTAACGATTTCCTCAGCAACAGTAGCAGATGTACCTTTGTAGTTTTTGCTTGTATCTGGCTTTTTGTTTATCAAGTACTGAACACCATTTACGGTATCAGCAGCATCATAACCAGCGACAACAAGTGCCACTTTTCCAGATGTGTAAGCTCCACTAACGCTCTTGATTAAGAATTGTCCTGAACCTACTCCAGTTTCTGCAGTAAATGCAGCACCACAAGTTGGACCAGAAAATCCTAACACCTTAGCAGCAGCTGTATTAATACAGCTTCCACCAACGATAATCAAGTTCTTAGAACTTACAGAAGCAACTTCAGCATCAGTAACCAAAACAGCTCCAGATGATGAATCTCCTTCGGAGATAACAGCACCAGCTTCAGTTATGAAAGCGTCAAGATACATTTGTTCTTTTGGATAAGTCAGAGTAACAAAGTCTTGGTTTGCATCAGAGCTATCAAATAGTACATATGTACCAAATGAGTCTATGTAACCAGTGTAATCTGAATCATCAAAAGCAGAGTTTGCATTTGCTGTAGCAGTGAACACAGGAGCTAATACTGTAGAGTATGTTCCAGTGTCATTTGTTTTAACTAAAACCGCATTTTCTGTAGTGATAGTAGCTTCAGCTTTATCGTCGTCTTCAACGAACAATAATGCAGGATTTTCTTCTACAGTAGCAGATGTGTCTGCATCAGTGGATATACCAATTGTAATGTCACTGTTACTACCGTTTGCAGCACGAGTTACAATATACTTTACACTTCCAACAGTTTCAGTAGCTGAAGAAGCATTGATAGCAGTTAAACTACCAGTAGGCAATTCAAATACTGTACCATCAGTAACATTGGTAATTGTTAAATCGTCTGTGTAAGCAAATTTATGGTTTTTACCACTAACAAGCTCTATGTAAGGATAAATTGCTACTTTTCCAGTACCACTGTCTAAACTATAATCGCTACTTGTAACAGTAACGGTTGTAGCACTAACATTTGTAACTGTGTAAGTTTGTCCACTAATAGTTATTGTCTGTCCTGAAGTAAAGTCCTTGTTGTCAATACTATAAGTATTGCCTGTAAACAAATCTTTGAATCCAACATCATCAGTTGTAGGACTAACTCCTACATTGACCTTTGTCATTTGCATGAAATGTTGTTTTGTTCCGCTATTCAAGATGAAGTAATCATCTTCTGCGATAGCAGCACCTTCCCAAAGGTGGACTGTTCCAGTGTCGTCAGCTGTGGCATTCTGATATGTAAATGGAATTGTTTTTTCATTTCCACTTTTATCTGTAGCTGTAACTGCTAATTCTCTATTTCCTGCTTTCTTTATTGAAAGTGATGTTCTAGTTGTAGAAACATCTTCTTCACCTTCAAGAGTAGGTCCATTTTCAATGGATGCAAGATTAATCTTTACGCTACCGAAAACCGGATCAACGAATTCATCTCCTACTAAAAGATGATTGTTATCGTTATCCTCAGCTGCAACTGCAATAACCATCTTAGTTGTAGCATTTACTCCTCCTGAGATGTATACTTTTGTTCCTTCGATTTCCTCATCATCTGAACCAGTTAAAACTTCATTACCATCTTCAAAGGTAAGTTTGTCCGCTCCAACTTGAAGCTCAGCATGACCTGAATTTTCACCTGTTCTGAATACAGTCTTTACGAAAACATCAACATCTCCTCCTAAGAATCCTTTTGTTTGACCCTCAGTGAAAGTTTTTGTTTCTCCATTAACTGTAATACTAGCCTGTGGCGTAGCAGCATCACTAATTCCGTTAAGAGTTACAGTGTAGGTTTCATCTCCAACTGTTAAAGTTGTAGTTTCACCTATTTGGACTGTCTGAGCATCGCTTCCTCCCAATAAAACAAGGGTATCAGCATCTGTAGACGTTCCAACAGTGTAAGTATTTCCGAATAAAGTGATAACTTCTCCTTCAGAGTCAGTTGCATTGAATGGAACCGCATCATCAAAAGTGACAGTTAAATTATACAATCCAGTATTTACTGCTGTTGTAAGAGTAGTCATCAAAGCTGGGTCATCTAAATCATTATCAGAATTCCCAAAATCGAATACTCCTCCAGCAAGAACTGAAATTGTCTGTTCATAGTCGTAATCTGTTCCATCATTATCAGTGAAAGTTCCATCAGCTAATGTGGTAGCTAAATCATCTTTTGTGATAGTTTGAATATTTTCATTCAATTCATCTTTAAGATAAACATAACTACTTCCATCAGCAAGTGATGCAGACTCTCCACTTACAGTTGAACTCCCTGTAGAAGATATATACTTCTTAAGGTCTGTTTGGATATTTCCAGCATACTGTTGATCTAAAGCAGATACTCCTTGTCCAGTACCATAAACGATTGCAGTGTCTGCAACTCCTCCTGACACGAAAGGTGCAGGATAGCTAGCAGCAGCAGCAACTCCCATGGTCATACCTGTCATAAGTGTACTTATTGCTATTGCTGAGATTTTTTTAAAATTAAATCTCATTGTTAATATTTTTTAAACCTCCTTTCAGCTCTATGAATATATTGCCTATGGCAATTCCCAGCCGATATTTGGCAATAGGGTGAGCCAAAAACATCTTTTGAGTATGATTTTTTCATTTTTTTATCCCCTATTTAGAACCCTGTTAAAGGTTCATATGCCCTTGAAGGACACACTATGCCTCTTTCAAGGCATACCTACCCTAAACAATTTTAGTTTAAAAAGGTTATTGTTCATATTTTCGGAAAGTGCTAAAAAATACCTCTTTTTTGGGTTTTTATTTATAAACCTTTCGGTGTCACCCTGGTATGTATACAGATATGCATACGCTAAAAACTAAAGATTTATTAATATAGGGTAATTTTATATAATATATATTAAAAAAGAGACTATATTATATTTAGAAGATAATAATTAAAGAATATTCATAAAAATGGCTTCAAAAAAGAACATAGAAATAACAATAAAAGAATCAAAAGGAGCATTCTCTATTTTTAGGCAACAAGATGGTTCTTCAAAAAAAGATTATGATTTTTCAGGAACTCTAGTTCTTAGGCAGCTCTTAAGCAATGAAAAAGCTAGAATTTTACATGTTATTAAAACAAAAAAACCAAAATCAATATATGATTTGGCTAAGACTTTAAACAGAGGTTTCAAATCGGTAAATGATGATATAAAATTCCTTCAAAGGTTTGGATTTATAGATTTAGTTGAAGAAAAAACAAAGAATAGAAAGAGATACAAGCCAGTAATTGCAATAGATGAAATAACTTTTCACTTTAAAATCTAATTTTAAATATCAGTAATAAGCTTTAAATTCAATTCTAAAGTCTTTTCCGTTTCTTGTTAGCTCTTGAACTGCACCTTTTACTTTTCTTGTTTGATTCCCATAACCTATTGTTTTAAAGTGCTCGCCATTCACACTCATATTCAAAACATATCCTTTTACAGCAGAGTCTACTCCAACATTCCAGCTATCATTAGAAACCTTTTCAATTTCTTTAATTAAAACATCACAAACTTTTCTTTCATCAAAGCAGTTTTCATTAGTATAACATCTGAATATCAAATCTTTAACCAAAAGATAGTCCAAATTATTTGAATCTTTGCAATCGCTTGTCTTTTGATTTAAGGCTTGAAGAAAACTTTCCACCTCATAGCTTTCTACTATACTCTTCTGAGGAGATTTTATAGAAAAACCAAGAAAGATTATAATTATAATTGCAACTATAACTATTATCATAGAAAACCCCACTATTTCTTCCTGTGCTCTTTTAGGCATAGCTTCTAAAATCTTTGATTTTTGTTCCTGTGCTCTTTTAGG
>CAZAGO010000017.1:11589-16292 GCA_964485045.1 Candidatus Woesearchaeota archaeon
CTCTTTTAGGCATAGCTTCTAAAATCTTTGATTTTTGTTCCTGTGCTCTTTTAGGAATAGCTTCAGTTTCTTCTATCCTATTAAAATTATTTTTTTTGTTGTTCATTCTAATCTTTTGTAAGTTACCATTACTTTTGCAACATCACATTTATTATAACTCTCTCCTTCAAAACTTTCTTTCTTACATAATGATACAAAATTAGAGGAATCAACACCTCTCGTTTCTTTTTCGTATATTTTTATTCTATCGCATCTTGGATAGTTATTTAGAGTGCACTGTGTTCCATTGAATTCGAGAGGAACTTTTACTATCTCTATGTTTTCAATTCCCCAGAAATATTTATAATTATCTGCATTTTGTTTAAGAGCCATTACTTTATCTGCATCTATACAGTCTATTTTATTTCCTCCGAAAGATGCTCCACAAGAAAATTCTGGAGAGTTTGCAATTTTTGATGCAAGAAGCATAGCATTTTCTTCATTCAATAGAGTAGCACTTCCTCTTAAATCAGAATATTTAAGTGTGAGAATAAATACTCCGGCAAGTACAAAGAAAATTGTTATGGCCATTAGTAAGAATGCCATTTGTTGTATTTTTAATTGTCCTTTTTTTATCATTTTTACCAAAGCCTACAACTAGCCACCTCGTTATCTTTAGCTATTTCTTCTGCGATCTTATTTACTATTATTAAATCTCTTGAACTCTCCAAGTTTTTTGCAATAGATGAAAGAGACATTAAATTTAGATTAGAATTGCAATCTTTTTTTGAAACCAAAACCGCTTTATTTCTATATAAGTTTGAAAGAGAGTCTATTCTTTTCATAAGCCTTTTTACTTGACACTCATAAACAAATGGATCTGAAAAAATTGCGGCATACATAAGTGCATCTCCTTCAAAATATAGTCTATTAGATTTTTTTACAACAACTTTTCCATCGTAATCTACTTTAATATCACAATCTCCTTGTAAAAAACAAACTTTTATTGAATTTTCAGAACAATTCTTTAGTTGAATATTTGCTGGATTTAAACTATTTAGTTCATTTTTTATTTTTTCTGGAGCATCTATAAAACAATATGTGTCTTTCGAAGGACTTAAGTATATCAAATCTGCAACTTTAAAGGGCATCTCAAATGGCTTTGAAAATAAATAAAATTTTTTCCCCTCAGAATAATTTTTTGCAAAGATATATTTATTTTGAAAAGAAATTCTCATATTAGTGTCTGTCCATTTCTTAAAATTTAATTGTGAAATTTTTATTTGTTGTTCTCCAAAAAGTCCTCCATTTGAACATTCATCATAAATTCTCGTCTCAACTGGAAGAATTATAAAAGTCGTTTGCCCGCTCTGAAATCCTGTTTCGAGAGGATTTAAAAGAATTCCTATTTCTTTTCCTATCTTTAAATCCATTTCAGTCTCTCCAGTGTTAATTAACTTTACAGAAATATATACTGCTAAAAATAATATGAATGCTCCAACAAGAGAAGCAAAAATCCAGACAAAAGGAAGTTGCATAGCCTTTTTTTTCATTTGATATCCTTTAGGTATTTTTCAACCAGATATTTAATCATTTTTTCAATATCTTCTTTTATCTCTTTTACTTCTTCTACAGAAATATCTTCTCCATAGTAATTTATAGAATTCCTTATTTTTCTTATTCTATCAAATTTGATAGCAAAAGCATGTTCATTTATTTCTTTTAAATAATAGGTGAATGCTTCATGCTCATAAATTTTGTATCCTTTCAAAGAAACAAGAGATTCAAGTATGCTCCTTAAAACCTCATAATAATTAGTGGTTATTTTTCTTCCGGAATCTTCATTAATCTTTAATGTTTCCAGAAATTTCAAATCTCTGAGAGAATTTTTTAACAGAGATTTTGCTAAGGGGATATCTTTTTCTGAAATTCTTGCCTTCTTATTTTTTATAAATTCCTCAAATTTCATTTAAAAATCTCCAAATACCCATATATTGTAGATCCATTAAGGATATTATTTAATAGTCCTGGATTTTTCAATTTCATTTTATCAAATTCTTCAGATGATTTAACCATTAACTGGATTGGAGACTTTAATTTTTTTTCAAAGGAAGCTAAAGAGGCTTCTTTTTTTATAGGGCTTAAAATAAACAAATCTATATCACTTTTGGAGATATTTTCTCCTTTTGAATAGCTTCCAAATAAAATAATTGTCTTTGGATGATTAAAGAATTTAATTAGGTATTCGATTAGCCCAGATTTTTCAATTTTATTCAAATTGTATTCTATTTTTAATTTTTTAAATTTCTCTCTTTCAGAATTAGCTTTGAAGCAAAGATGATTCAATTTTTTTTCTGATTTAAGAAAATTTTCTCTTTCAAGTTCTTTTAGGTATTTGGAAATAGTTGTTGGAGATTTTTTTAAAATTTTAGAAATTTGTCTCACATGAAACTCTTTTTCCGGTTCCTCTAAAAATAGTTCTAGAATTTTTGAATTATTATTGTCCATTTTAATGCACATATGTCCATAATATAAAACACTTGTCCATTTTTAAATCTTTTTAATTAAAAAATCTTAATCTTTTTACCTTCTTATTTTAACGAGTGGGCTTCCTCCATATTCTTGTTCTAAAACAAGAGTAACTCTGCCATTTTTATTTTGAAAGCACAAAGGATTTTCTTGACCAGTCATTTCATAGAGATTTATGCGTTCTATTTTTGAAGATCTCGTTAATTGAGAAGAACCAATAGGGTAAAATAATAGATTATCCTCTTTTCCAGCATACATTTTTAATTCTTCATATATGCTCGCCTTTGATCCTCTTTCTGGAGCATCAGTGTATATGAAACACACTTCCTTTATTTTTTTTGGAAGAACATATGAAAATTCATCCATTCCTTGATTTGCTTTCCAAAAAGAATTAACATCATTTTGTAAATTATCTAAAAATCTTTCTGCCTCCATTTTGCTTTTCATTTCAAGAAAATTCATTATAGCATAAATTGCAAATGCTAAAAAAAAGATTATAAGTATTACCGAAAAAATAAATCCAAAAGACAAATCTATTTGCGCTCTTTTATGTAACCTCTTCATACTTCAAAAAGAATTCTCTTATTTATAAAAGTTTATTATATTAATATAAAAATATTTTAATCTTCTTCTATATCTATTTTTTCTTGAGGTCTTAAAATCATACTACACTGGTTTGGATAAGGTTGGTTTTCATATTTATCCATACATTTTATATAGAATGTTTTTCCGGTATCCCATGAGACATAGTGTTGTGTTTGATTTACATCTATTGAAGACATCTCTAAACCATCTTCAATATTATATAAACAATCATTAAATCCATACACACACATAGCAGATTCATCAGTAATTATTTTAAGATTTGATTCTTCGTTGTAGGCTCTAACTATAATTGGACTGAACGTATCTGTTTCAACTTTAAATATAGTTTTATTTGTATCCACATTTCCTCCCAAGTCAACACATTTTACGTAATAAGTATACTCTCCAGAAGGTAAATATAATTCCTGAGAATGTAAATAAGAATTTGTATTAAAGAACATTACATAGTCCTCTGTTGTTTCAGTTGGGCTGTAATAACATGTAGAGTTTCCTTCTTGATATCCTGCTGAAGTCTTAACACCCAAAGTTACTTTTACAACATCTGTTGAATCTTTTATTGTTTCATTTGGAGAAACCTCATTTATAATAAGAGGCTTAGTTCCAATAAGACTAAACTTATATGATTCTGTGTTTCTGTTTCTATCTGATTCTGAAGCAGAAGGATTATCTTCACATCTTATGTAAAAGTTATTATCTATATTATCTTTTATTCCATTTAAAGTGGTCTTACACTTGTAAACCATCTGAGCATTCATTTCTATTACACTTGAAGAGCAAGTCATTTTATTTTCCATATCTTCATATGACTGATCAAGATGACCCCATTTACACGTGGCCGGTTCATTAGTATACGTTTCAAAGTTTATTGAACTCTGATTGAAAGAGACAGGCATGCCGTTCAATAGATTTGTAGCCACAATCATTGGCGGAGTTGTATCTGGGCCTTTTTCTACACAGAATCTGAAAACCCAAGTAGCAACATTTTCATTTCCGTTTGAATCTAAACATCTTATGAATAAGCTGTACTCTCCATTATTTTGTATTGTTATATTCTCTGCAGCTAAATTAGATGATCCAGGCAAACTCATTATTTGAGTGTGATTATATAAGAAAGCAGGAGTTCCACCAAGATAATATGACATGTTTGCAAAGCTATCCTTTCTCACATAATCTAATTTACATGATGCAGGTTCGTCTGTAATTATTCCAAATTCAAGAGGAGTGAATGCTTTTATACATCCATCTTTTGATTGCTCGTATACTATTTTCGTTCCTACATCAGGAGGAGAGACGCTCGTGTCAGGAGTGTATCTATGATTCTTAGATAAAGAATCTTTCCATAAACTAATTATTGGAGGAGTTACATCATTTCTATTTATCCAGGTGCATTTCTCCTCTGCAGTTCCTTTATTTATAATTTCACATGATTGTCCTAAACTTCTACATTGATATTCTGAGCAAGGAAGTATGCTTTGCTTATTACACTGTTCACACATATTTCCACCTACAGGCGCTTGCCATTGTTCACACGTGAATGAAATAGTCTCGGTATCTTCTGATTTGTATGTTTTATAAAGTATAATTGCTGC
>CAZAGO010000018.1:0-14297 GCA_964485045.1 Candidatus Woesearchaeota archaeon
CAATTCCCCAGAAATGTAAAATAACTCCAGATATAATTAATACTAATATTCTAAACCATGCTTCTTTTCTTTCATTCATTTTATTTTTTATAAGTATCCTAACTCCTTTCTTCTTTTATTAAGATAAAGGAAAAAAACAACAAGACAGACAATTATTATAACTAAAAAAATAGTCCATATTTTATCTCCTTTTGTAGAGGGTTGCTTCTTTTCTTCAGGATTAGTTTCTTCCTCCTCTTCTTCAGTACTATTTGATAATAAGAAAGAATTGCTCGTACCTGAAGGGATTTGCTCATGGATTGTTTTAATACTTACATTCGCTTTAGAAGAAGTTATCGAATTTAATTTAATCCAAATATCATAGTATCCATTTCCATTAACATCAAATTTCTTTTCATCACCTTTTGAGAATATTGCTTGTTGAGGAGTTGAAGAGATGTTTATTACTGCTGTGGTTGAAGCTAAAGCAACTATTCCTACATAATGATTTGAACCACTAACAACCACTTTAACTCTAGATTGTTTTGCTAGTTCACAAAGATACCCATTAGTTCCAGAAAATTCACTTGAAGAAGGAGAATAAGTAATAGTCCAAAATGATGTACTAACTCCTCCAGAAGAAGATTCCTCATCATCTTCCGAAATAATTGTCAATCTCCATTCTGAAGAATCATAATAATTTTCAGCAGAATCATAGCATCTCACATACCAATCATAATTTCTTCCAGAACTTGAGCTAGAAAGAGTAACTGAATCAAAATAAGTATTAGTATTATTAGCTACAGATATTTCAGTCTCCATTAAATCCTCATTAATATATAAAGAACAATTTTTTAATTCTAAATTATCCGTTGCGATAAATCTGAATCTCTGTGAAGTGGTTGTAGTTTCTAAATCATCATATGGACTGACTAGATTTACCACTGGTGAAACTGTATCGGTTATAAAGGTCCTATTTTCTGATGAAAATCCACAATTTCCTAAAGAATCGCAAGCATAGCATGCCCACAAGTAACTCTTATTTGCGACTACTACTTTTGATGAAAAAAGAGTTGAATTTGAAGTTCCAGTAATAGATTTGGTTTCATTCAATCCCCAAGAACCAGTCCAGTTTCCATATAAAGAAACATTTGAAAGTGAAGTATTCTCAGAAGTAGAACATGTAAAATTGATGCTTGTATAATTTAAAAATTCTTCATCTTCTGGAGAAAGAAGAGAAATACTAGGAAAATCCGAATCTATTAAAACATATGAGTATATTTCACTAACGTTTAATTTGTTATAAGAATCATTTGCATAAACTTTCCATCTTATTGTTGTCCCAATTGTAGTATTAACAGCCTTTGTGATATTACTCCAATTTGAAATTCCAGAAAAAGGAACCCAAGAATCATTTACAAAACTTCCATTTCCATTATCAAATGAAAAAATATAACCTCCTAAACCAGTATTATCTTGAAAGTATAATCGATGCATTATTGCTTTTCCAGCAGAAGTTGAATTAGTTGAATTTTCAGAAGAATATGGGCCTATTGTATCTATTAAAAATGATCTTTTAGTTGTAAGAGTTTCTCCGACTCCTGATTCTGTATGACTACAGCTCCAATTCCAAAATCCTTCTAAAAAACTCTGAGTAAATGTATAATTTACATTATTTATTCCAGAAATATTATAATCAATTACACTATCATTAACATAAAGCGTTACATTCGAAATATCTGGAGGAGAAGAGACATTGCAAATAAAAGTTACACTTTGCGTATCAGTAAAGACTGTCAAGTCTTCCGGCTGAAGAAGAGAAATTCCAGAATTAATGAATACTAAATTAAAAAAGAAAAACAAAAAAAAATAAAATATTAAAATTATTTTTTTCATTTTTTCACCTTTTTTTAATTAAAATTCTATAATTTATATAAGGAAAAGGATTTTAAAAAGATAACTATAATAAAAAATAAAAAAATAAAGACTTTTTGAAGCCTTTACTTTTTCTTCATAAAGTAATAAACTATTGCAGTGATTATGCTGAACACAACCGCTAAAACTACCCAGAGAATTTTTTCTCCTGTAGAAACTTTTTTTTGAACAGCAAGGATGTCATAGATAACCCAAACTGCACAAAGCAAGGCAATTATTCCAAATATAGCTTGATACATTTTTTCCTCCTTTAATATTCTAAAAAGAATTTTATAGTTTTTAAATTTTCTTATTTAAACAGATAATTTAAATAATAGAATTTATTATTTTATTTATGGATAAAAGAAAGGTGATGAAATTCTTAATATGGGTTTTAAATATACTAATTATTTTTCTTTTGATATGGAGCATTATTAATTATAAATTTCTTAATAAAGAAGTAACAGCATTAATTGCAACAGGGGGAATAGTTATGATGATACTCTCCATAATCTTTTTAGAAGGAGCACCAGTTTTTGTTGGTCCAAGTGTTGCCGTTGCAGCAATTTTATCAATGAATACATTTAATCCTTGGTTTATTCTTCTGACATTTCTTTTGTCTGCAATCGTAGGCAATATAATCTATTTTTATTTGGGTTATTTTTCTGGAGAAAAAATATTTAAGTATTTTGAAAAAAAAGACGTAACTAAATATAAAAAAGTCTTTAAAAAATATGGGAGATTTACCATGCTGGTTATGGCCCTTTCTCCTATACCCTATCTCCCTACACTTGCAGGTGTTTTTAGAATAAAATCAAAATACTTAATCTTTGAAACACTAGCTGCTAGATTACTTAGGCACACAATTGTTTTCTTCTTCTGGCTCTTTGTTCTTGATTTAATCTAGGTTTTGTTAATTATTGTTTAACCCCAAGAACTATTGTTTTAGTAGCAGGAATTCCTCTTTCCACTAAAACATATGTTTTCTCTTCAAGATAAACCAAATTATTCGGAAAGTTATTTAGATTAAACCCTATTTCATATTCTCCATTCGGAATATTAAAAATTGCCAACCCATTATCATTCGTGTGAGCAACCCCGGCATTTGGAGCTCCTTTTGAACCTGCTTTCCATAAATCAACTTCTATTTTGCTCAGTGGAGTTCCGCTATCTATTATAAGTTTAACTTCTAGAATGTCTTCTCCAATCAATTGTTTGGGTTCTTGAAAAAAACTAAAATAAAAATATCCCGCTAAGATTAAAGCAATCAATACAACTCCGGAAATGATTACAATTCTTTTCATTTTTCAAATATTCTTTAAAAAACCCTCCTAATTCAAATCCCCTTCATTTGAGTCAACTGCTGGAGCAATATCATTTGTTCCCTTAGTTCCTGGGTCTGCACTTCCGTCACCACAATCAACACCCTCCCCACAATCTCCTCCTTCAATTAAATTATCATCATATGTTTCGTCTATTGTATCTCCTGGGGCTCTTGCATTTGGATCATATAAATCGGGATTTATTTTATTTAAATCTGGTTCTGGTAAGGGATCATTTTTTATAGTTCCCTCTTTTATATCCGTTTTAACTTCAGGATTTAATCCTTCACTTCCCTCATTTCCACTCTTAGCAACATAAACACCATTTTCTAATTCTTCTTTATTTATTTGGCCAGCCATAGTAATTTTAATGACTCTTTCTGCAATTTGATTTTGAATCTGCATTATTTGTCCTTGAGTTTCTGTTATAATTTCTTCCCCATTTTCTCCAATTACTACAATTTTAATCGTATTTTGTCCAGTGGTTTCGTTTTTAACAACTTCTCTTATCATGGTTTGTCCTTCTTTTCCATCAACTTCAACAACCAATTTTGCAGTAAGCTGTGTTTTTTCTTCTTCCAGAATATAATTTTTAAATTCTTCTGAAAGATTTTCATAATCTTTAACTTTATCTATTATCTCATTCACATTAACTTTTACTTTTTCAGCGTTATTGGCTGAGAGTTTTTCTTGCACAAGAAGTAGTTTATTTCTTGCCCTCTCAAGACTTTTTGTTGTTTCTTTATCATCCTCCATGTTTTCTAAAACGGAATTAATTTCTTTTTCTCTTATCTCCAAAGCAAGATTAACTTTATTATCTCCTGAAGAAAAAAATAATTTAACATTATCAGTAAACCTATTGAATCCAGAATATGTTTGAGTCTGTTCTTGAGCCAAAACTAAGGGAGAAACAATTAAAATAGTTATTAGAATAGAGATAAAGATACTTCTTAAGGCAATCCCTTTATTTCCCTTCACCATCTTCTTAATAGAATTTAAGAGTATCTTTTATTTATAAGCTTTAGTATTTTGTCCTGCAAAAGATTTGAAAAGCTATCCTTTAAAAAATTGAATATAACTTATCAAAATTTATGAGATTAAGATACAATTTTTTTTGCACTATCTGCTTAAATCAACTCTTTTTATGACCTTACTTTTATCTTCAATATAAAAGTTTAATCCTGAAGCATTTTTTGGTATTTCAAAAAAATAATAGAAAGCCCTTTCAAGATTTGGCTGAAGACTTCCCATACCAGTGCTTATTAGAATAGGTTTGTATACATTTTCTTCACTATCTCTTAATTCGGAATTGGCATAAAAAGTTGCAGAAGATTTTTCTGTATTTATAAGAATTCCATTTACAAAAAGATAAATTCCTGAAGTAGTTGTTTCTTTTCCATCTATAATTACCTTTGTTTCTTCACTTGTATTCGTTATAACTACAGAAAAAAGAACACCCTTCGAAGTAATATTAAATGACTGCCCAAGAAAATAATTTTCATATTGGGGTTCTGAAGGAGTAGCACCCATGCCACTAATTAATATTAATAAAAAATAAACCACCACAAATATTGCTCCTTTCAGTACGCTCGTAATTTTAAGATATTTTTTTGGAATAAATAAAAAAGCTACCCAAAGAATAAATAATCCTCCAACGAAGATTTGCCCGGCTTTTATTGTTACAATTCCAGAAAAAATAGAAAAGATAGATGCTAAAATCTTAATAATAAACGAAGAAACTTTCCACAAGCCAATTTCCTTTTTTTGGGATTCTTCTTTTTTCATCTTTTTATTCAAATACTTCTCAAGACAATCCCTTTATTTCCCTTCACCATCTTTTTATAAAACTCAAAAGTATCTTTTATTTATAAGCTTTAGTATTCTTCGTATGAAATTTGCTTTCAAGAAATTATAGAATAGAATTAATTTTAGTCGTAAGCAAAAAATCATTCATAATTTTTTTAGCTTTTTCTCTATCTTTTTTATGTTTTTCAAGATAAGCTTTAACTTTTTTAATCGTTATATCCTTAATTTCTTTATTAAGAATCTTTCCACTTTTATAATCACCATATAATTTTTTTGTTTCAATTTCATTTAAAAAATGATATTTCAAAAGTAAAAAAATAGGACATATTTCTGGAATTCCTCCAACTTTTTTTTGATATTCTGCAGAAGATAGCCCTCCTGTATAAGCTTTTTTTATTTTTTTTTCTGCTTCTTCAGGTTCATCTGTTAAATATATACAACTATCTTTTATGTGTGCGGACATTTTTTCTTCCGGACCCTTTAAACTAGGAAGAAATCTAGTAACTATTTCTGCAGGAGGAATAAATTTTTTCTTTTCCGCAATATCTCTTGCTAAAAGAAGGTAAGGATGTTGATCTATGCCTACTGGAACTATTGTTGGTTTTGGACCTCCAAATTCCGGATATTGTGGAAGTAAAATCTGTGCAAGTTGAACCGCAGAGCGATAAAATATCGTTCCAGGATTTTCATTTCTATTATTTTTATTAAATCCAAAGACTCCAACTACTTTATTCAGAGTAACTTTAGTGGAAACGTCCATCGCAACGTTATAAATCTCTGGATAATCTGAATCTACAAAAATATGAGTTTTCTTTGGGTCAAATCCAAAAGCAATTATACTTGGAATTACTTCTTCATAAGCAATTTTTCTTGCTTCAGCTAAACTTTTAGTTTTTCCAACGACGTAACTTTCATCATTTGTAATTGGAATAAATATTTCAGCTCCCTGCTGTTGCATCCACAAAAGTTCATCAAATATGGCCTTATGCCCAAAATGCAATGGTCCTGAAGGATTTAATCCTGAAACAACAGCCCAAGGTTTTTTGTTGGCAATTGCTTCTAAAATCTTTTCAAAATCATTGTGTGCAAAAAATATTCCTTTTTTTGTATTAGTACTCAAATTTGGAAAATATTTTAAAATTCTATCAAAATCTTTCAGCCCCACTTCTTTTGCTTTGTTTAAATAATATTCTTCTAAATCTCTTGCTAACTTTTGCTTTTCTTTAAACTCTTCTTTTAAAACATTTGCTGGAATAGTCATTCTAATACCTTAATTACATTATTATATAAACTTTCTGAAACTTTTTCTTTTAGTCCATCTAAAGAAATTTTTCCAGAATAAAAATCATTAGCCAAATTAATTTCTCCAAAATCTGATTCTAAATTTCTTCTAGCCATTTCACATATTATTCCTATATCTAAAACAGGATTTGGCAATTCTTGGTTAATTGAGATAAAAGAATTTTTTATTAATTCTTTTGCTTTATTAATACTTATTTTTTCCGGAAGTATTCTAAAATCTTGCAATCTTTTACTTCCTGCTTTGTATGCAGTAATTCCATGTTGCTCTATTCCTTCATTAGCAATAAAATAATCAAAATTTTTTCCAATTGGAAAAGTAGGTGTTAAAAATAAAGATAAAAGCCCGGGTTTCTTATTGATTTTAGAAATTTCTCTTGCAAGGTCATCATAAAGACTTTCTCTTGGAGGTCCAACCTTTATATCTAAATCAATTATAGTGGCAATTTCATCAAAAGAATAAGCATAATCTTTTTCTCTTTCAATATCAATCTTTGATTCTGGAACACTTTTTTCTATCATTTTCATAAAACTAGGATGAACTTTGCAAATCGCTTTTATTTCTTTTAATTTTTTTTGAAAATCTTCGGTAAAAAGATAATCACTCATTTTAATTATATTTAATTCTAGATTATATCTTTCATTTATTCTTTTAACAAAGAGTTTTCTTTGTTCTCCAAGATCCATATATTTTTTATTTAAATTTGGCTTTACATTCCTACAAGCCGCGATATCTGCAATCATTATTATAGGATTCACTTCAAATCCTTCTTTTTTTATTGCTTTAGCTAATTCAGAAACATAAAAGTAATATTTCATACTATCTATTGTATTTCCTTCTTCATCATATGTCTCTCCATAGAATATCTTTACTGGCTCCTTTTTTGATTTAGCCCTAGCTATAACTTCTTCAACATTAGGGCTTTCTAAAACAAGTCCTTTTTGGTTTAGTAAACTTTTTAACTTCATTGTAATAGTAATCTTTGTAGGGTTAGATATTTAAATACAACTCTTTAAATATTAATAATCTAAGAGAGCATAGTTTAAAGGTAGAATTGGCGGCTCCAGACCGCTAGGAGGGGGTTCGATTCCCCCTGCTCTCGTATTTAATTAAGCACAATCTAAAAAAGATTAAAGCCAAAAAAGTTAAAAAGAAAGAAATATAATTAATGATATGAAAAATAAGAACCTCTATTTAATTGTTGGATTTGTTATTTTTATCTTTATTCTTATAATAGGAGGAATTTATATTTTTAATAAAAAGAATAATTCAACTGAAATTAATTTTAATTTAAATTCAGAAGATGCGAAAGATTACGTTGGAGAATCAACAACATCAATTCATAAAGATTTTAGAGCAATAATAAAATCAGATTGGCAAGAGTCTGAGATTTCTCCTTCAATTTATATTTACCTCCCAAAAAATACCAATGAAGAAGATGTTAATGCGGAAGTGATCTCTATTGCTGTTACTTTTTTAGGAGAAAAAAATTCATACACTTTAGAAGAGATACTAAATCAGGGAGTTGAAAATTCTAAACAATTTATTTCAGATTTTGAACTAACAGAAAGCCTTGATTGGGAAAATAACAATTTTATTGGAAAAAAAATTAAATTTACTGGAACTCAAGAAGGAATAAAAAGAAATAGTGTTCAAGTTTTTGGAATAGCTTATAATAATCTTTACGCAATTACTTATTCTTGTCCTATAAACAATTGCAATTCTTATGCTGTTTACAATAGTTTAATAGAAAGTTTTGAACCTATAAAAAGTAAATAAAAATTTATATAAATAACTTAATTAAAAAACATGGAACAGCAACTCACAAACAAACTCAAAATATTAAGAAACCCTTCCAAGAAATCTGCGAGAGATTTGCTTGCTGCAATAAATAAACCAAATTACGATTCAGCCATTACAAATAAAGGCGAAGTCGTAATAAGAATTGATAAAAAAGGTGTACCTTTGAGTTTGAATGGAAAGAAGGAAGATAAAAGGCAAGTTTAAATATTTCTTTTAAAAACGTGCGAATACACTGTATACACTTTTAATGTGACGAGTGACAGAAGTGATAAACACCCCAACCGCCGTCCCTACTCTTTTAGATGATTTATAAATCTTGTAAACCAAATAGGGATAACACAAATAAATTCACAAAAACAACTCAATCAAGATTTAGTCTAAAGGTAATGGAATGAAAATTTTATTAAGAATAAAAAACTAATCACTAAATGCCTCAGTAATCAGTTTCAAGTTAAATATTAACCCAGGCACCTCAGTTACCGGCTTGATCTTGATACCATTAATCCACATTCCAAATCCCTTAGATAAGATACCAAAAGTATGACCCACATTACCTTCATTTGAATTTTTATCCCAATCTGCATTCATAGATTTTGTTCCTTGAACATCTTTTGAAATATACTCCATATAATCATACATCTTATCATAATCAATTTCTAAAGAGATATCAATATCTTCAGGATCCTCAGAAACTGTTTTTGAAGTGATTTTTACATCAGGATTAATTGTAACATGTTTGTATAATATAACACTACCCTCACTATCAATTATTTTTATAATAGCATCAAAACTCCCACCATACTTATCAGCAAGTTTTTTTATTTTTTCCATCCTTGCATTCTGATTACCATTAGAATATCCCGAACTACTAGCTGTTGGATCAGTAATTTTAGTCTCAATTATTTCTTTCATCATTTCTTTGGAAGGCATAAAATAAAATTCATAAAATGTTTCATCCTCTTTCTCCCATATTTTAAATTTCTCTGAATCTATTTCATGATTGATTTCTATAACACCATACTCTTCTTTATTGTCCACACAATTTTCACCTTCTATTATTGCTCTCTTATTAGAATCAATAATATGCATGAGATATTGGTGACCAGAAGACATTGAGAAATATTCGTCTACTCCTTTATTAAACTCTCCAAAATACCATTTAGGAAATTCGGGCATAGCTTCTTCAAAAAGTTTTCTTATCTTTATTTCTTCTTTATATCTTGCTTGGCATATAACTTTTTCAATATCAAATTCACTAAAATCAATATTTATTTCTTCTTTTGGTATATCTTCTTTAATTTGTATTTCATTAATTATCGCTTCAGCATAACTTTCTTCTGCTTCTCTAATTGCATTATCTACTGCTTTTTGAGATGGAGGCAACCCCCACAAGATAGTATATCCTTCTTTTGTTTTATAGGGTTCAAACATAATTCCAAAATCTTTAGTATTCTTCATTAAAGGTTTTTCATCTTTAAACATACTTTCGATATCATTTTTATCAAATCCTTCGAAATGCCCCTCTTTTTCTAAGTCTTGATATTGGGCTTCTAAATAAATATTTACATTAACAACAAATTGTGCAATATCAATTGAACCAGAATTATATTCTTCAATAATAGAATCTACTCCTGAAAAATCGATAGTCTCGGCAGAAACAAAAACTACTAAACTAACAAAAACTAAGAATACAAAGGGCACTAATACTTTTTTACTCATCCTCCCTTCAAGAAAATTTAATATTTAAATTTTTGCTAAACTAATCGTAAACATTTTTCCTATGTCCTACTTTCAAAACTTGGATAGTTTTTGCAGAATTATCAATATAGACTATTACTCTATAATCTCCTACCCTTAATTTAAATCCATCAATCTCTTCTAGGTGTTCAAGAAATCTAAAAGGATTTTCCTTGCACTGTTGAAGTTTGTTCCAAATTCTTTCTTTTATTTTTGATTCAAGTTTATTGAGTGAATCTAAAGCACTCTTTTCAAAAATAAGGTTATGCATAAACAGAATAGCTTATTCAGATTTATAATTTTTGTTATAAACCAAGAATTTTCTTTGCTTCTTCTTCAGTATAAAATTCGCCTTTTTTTATTCTTTCTCTTGCCTCTTTTATTTCTTGGATAGTCTTTTGGCTTAACTTTGGCTCTTTTTCACAAGTTTTAGCAACAATAATAAGTTTTCTAACTAATTCGTCATAACTTTCATTCTTATATTGTCTGAACTCATCAAGCTTTATCTTTGTTTCAGGATTTAATCTAATTGTGGTTTCCATTATGAAAATTTTTTCAAATTTTTATTTGATTCCATGCTCTCAATATACAAGTGTATACACAGGTATATTTAAATGTTTCTTTTACCCTTTTACTAAGAAGAGAATTAAACCTTAGCTTCGACGCCCCAACCGCCGTCCCTACTCTTTTAGATGATTTATAAATCTTGTAGATAAATTTTCTAATCGTAAACATTTTTCCTATGTCCAATCCGAATCACAATCATTTTATTCATAGAAATAATAACGTCCACTATCGCCCTATAATCGCCAATTCTTAATCTCCAAAGTTTTTCACCTTGCAATCTTTTAAGATACCTAAATGGATTTTCTCTTAAGGAATATATTTTATTTAGAATTATTTTATAACTTTTTTTGTCTAATTTTTGAAGAAATTTTTTTGCTGTCTCAGTAATTTCTATTTGAAACATTTTTATTTTAAAGCTATTCCTAATTCTCTTGCTACAGATTCTATAGAATAAACTCTTCCCTTTTTGATATCTTCCAAACCTTTTTGTATTTCATCAATTTCTTGCTCATTCAAAACTTCTTCTTCACAATTGTCTAAAAGATTATTCAACACCTCATCATAAGATTGTCTCTTCATATTTTTAAGAGATTTCAGCCTTTCAAGAGTTTCAAAATTTATTTGTATAGTTGTTTTATCCATGTTATATAGTAACTATAGCAGATATATAAAAGTTTCGTTTTTGAAAACGCCCCAACCTTCCACTCTCACCTACGTCCTACAAACTAAAGGTGCCCACAAATTATTTTTTCTTAGTTTTTGTAGACACCTGCTCCCCAAAATATCTCTTTTTGTGAACTGTGAGATATCTCCTCATAAAATAAGAAACAAAATATTCCTCATCTTTTTGCAGTGCCCTATAATAAGATTTTCTTTTTTCATATTCTATAATCAGCATAGGATATTTATTGTGCCACAGAAGAAAATTCATTAGTAATCTCCCAACTCTGCCATTTCCATCTCCAAAAGGATGGATTTTTTCAAATTGATAGTGTGCCCTTGCAGATAATTCCGCAGAATTCATATTTTTATTAGTGTTAATAAAAGAAATAAAATTTTTCATTAACCCTTCAATGTCCTGCCAGTCTGGGGCTAAATGAGGACCAACTCTGACCAGATAATCCCTGAACTTTCCAGCAATATCTGATTTCGTCTCACCAAATACATTTTTGTGCCAAGTTAATAATAATTCCCTATTGATTTGTTCATTTTTCTTTAACATTTGTAAAAATACCTTGCTGTGAGCCTCAGTTTCTTTTACATCCCTCAGAGGTTTATTTGGGGAAATATTATAATGAATAATTTCCAGAGCATCATGTAAGGTAATAGTGGAACCCTCAATGGCATTAGTATTATAGGTGAAGGCAATGGAGATACTTTCAAGCTCTTTTTCTTTTGCAGAAGGGGGCAATCTTTTCCATTCTTCTTGAAAATTATTTTTTATTTTTTCTAATTTTTTATATAAATCTAACTTTACCTCTTTTAAAAAATTCTTTTTTATTTCATCTATATTTTTAGGCATCTCAATTCCAAGATATTTTTCTTTTGTTACAACTTTCCCTTGATTTCTAAAAGAATGTTGCAGATAAAAGTAAGTTTTATTTCCCTTTTTCCTAGTTATAACCCTCATAAATAACTTACCATTACAAAGTATTTAAATATTATGTTTATAAGAATAAAGTAATGTACTCTCAGAACCGTTCATTTTGTTGAACGCCCCAACCGCCGACTGGGCTATTGTGGAACATTGATGGGTGGACTCTCCTTATTTTTTGGGCAGGTTTTAGCATAGTTTGTATCATTTTATCGTTGCTGTTGTTGGGTGGATTGAATTTATAAATCTTGTCGAGATGGAGGGGATAGGTTTTGAAATAAGAAGACATAAGAGAAACAATTTCAATTTCATCTAACTTAATGATCCTCTTGAAAATCTTCTTCTAATTATACACCAATACTTCTTGCTTCGGAGTTTTATGCCCCAAATTAAGGGTTAAAGGAATAGACATATTGACCACTTTATCCCCTTTCTTAAAATCTATAATGAGCAAAACATGGACATGATTTGTCCTATAATTGATAGACATCTTCATACTTTTAATTCCACTCAAAATTTCTTTAGATATTCCTAAATGCTCGCTTGCATCCATAACTTCTATCCCGCAAATAAAATTATCAGAATCTACATCTAAGACAAAGTCTCCAATATCCAAAGAAGCCTTTACTTTATTTCCATCAGAAATGAAGAAGATATCATTTCCAGAATCATAGTCTATTGTTTTAATTTGTCTTGCCATTTTTTATTACTATTCCAAGCACTTATAACTTTTAAATCTTTTGAGATATAAATCTCCACTATAAGCACCAATGAATATTTACTACTCATTTTAAACCATAATTTAAACCTATCTTCTCTCTTGCCTATTTCAATTTTTTCTAATTTATCAATTTGGGATAAAAAGCTTCTAATAAGACTCTCATTTATTGGTCTTTCCGCACTTCTTTTATAAAAATGTGAATCAAAAGTAATATCCTCTTGATTTAACCTTTCAAGAAAACCTTTGACATCTTTTAATTCCATGAAGTTACAAGTATTTCTTCTTTTTAGTTTTTTCTAAGTCTAATAGGGAATTTTATAAGCGCCCCGACCGAGGGGGCTATAAAAAGTTATACTGTTAGGGATTGATTGGCAATCCTTTTACCATTTGGATATATTCATTTACACACTTTTCGAGATAATCTCCCTCAAAAACACTTTTCTTATCTCCTATTTGATATTTAGTGAAAGTGTATATCAAAGCAGATAACTTAAACCTAGAATTACGAGAGTATTTATATTCATTAAAATTCCTTAAAGGAATCTTTCTATTTCTGTAATTTGGAATCTTCTCCCTATTTAACAGACCATATTTTATTGCAAAAATCCCTTCCGGAACCAAAGTATCTGCAATGGCCTCCCTAAATGTCCAAAAGTCTAATCCCATTTTATTTATTTTTTCTTTAACTTTTTTCCATTTATTTCTCGAGGTATTATCTTCCAAAAGATGTAAAATCTCATGAACAACCACACACAAATCTAACTTAATATCTTGTAAATCAAATTTATTTATATTTTGAGGCTCCAACACAACGTGCTTTTTTGGGAAGATGTTAGCACCTCCCCCAGATTTCCATTCATTGAGGCCGGAGACAAGATGAACATATACCTTCTTTGGATAAGCTACAGATTCATAAAATTTTGCTATTTCTTTAATCATTAAATTCAATTGGTGTTTCTTTGCTTCTTTTTCCAAGATAATTTTTCTCTTTTCAAGGAATAATTTTGATTCTAAATAAAGAATATGTAAATTATTATAAAAATGATTTATGATTTTTTTGATTATACTAAATTCTCTTTTATTCAGTTTTTTCTTTAATTTTGCTTCAACTTGCTTAAAGTTTTTAAAAGGATAAAAATAAGAATCTAAATCTCCCCATCCATTTTTTTTTCTTATTTTTGTATATTCTTCAAGAAGTTCATTATCTTTAGAAGATAATCTAAACCTCTTTTCATAATATTTCCTTATAGACTTTCTAGTATGAAAGTCCCATTGAGATAAGGAATCAAGGATGTGGAAAAAAGTGGGTGGCTCCCGAACAGTAAAAATTATCTCCATAATCCTCTTAAGAGAAAGGAATTTAAAAGTATTTCTTTCCTCCGGAGAGGATATAATCTTTTACAAATTTTCCCCACCACAACAATTATTTCATAAATATAGGGATTAGCTATAAATAAAATACCTTGCAACTTAATGGTATTAAATGGAATATTTCAGACCGGGATTAAATAAGGGGGGCGTATGACACTTAAGTTATATTCTTTGAAAATAAAA
>CAZAGO010000019.1:0-2999 GCA_964485045.1 Candidatus Woesearchaeota archaeon
TATGAAAATTCTCCTGAATTTTTATTGGACTTAAGTGCTACCATTATGAAAATTCTCCTGAATTTTTATCCACAGCGAAGCGAGGACTATATGAAAATTCTCCTGAATTTTGTTGTTTGGTTATAAACGGCGAAGCTAAGGATTCTACCTTTTGTCTTGTATTCACAGCAAAGGAAGAATAACTAAAATTTAATCTTAATTTTTTCATTTTTATTACCTCTAATACTAAACAGAATTTCTCTGATAGACTTCTATTCACATTAAAAAATTCTTTTTCCTTTATAAATCTTTCTGCCAAAAAAACAATTTTATCGTCGATAAATTAAAAGCGAAGCAAAATTAACCGATAGCTTTTTAAAATCTCCCTTTTTGATTAAAAGACTATGAATAAATACATATCTCTTGGAATTGTAATGATTTTATTAATGATAATAGGAATTTTTTATGCAAAAAATATTATCGCAAAAGACTATGAAAATGAAAGTCTGATAACAAAAGCAATATGTAATGAACAAAATTATTGTGAAGACTATGAAATAATTTGCAAGAATAAACAAGTTATTGGATTAAACCCTACAGGAGCAGCAGTTCAATTTTCAGAAAATTGGAAAGACCCAAGAACTAATGAAGAAAGATTAATTGGATGTTCTTAAAAAAAATAATTAAAAATAGTTAAAATTATTAGTTTATTGCACAACAACTTTTTCTGAAGCTTTTCTAGACTTAATAACCCATCTCACCTTTCTTCTATTCATAAGCATATTCTTCCTACATTTTGAACTGCACAAATATTTTACAGTTCCATCTTTCATAACAAAAGTTAAACCTTTTGGGATATCATACAATTTTCCACAATAAGAACACTTTGGCATTTTTAGTATCTCCTCTCTGTCTTATCTTTAAGTTTAAAAGTAAAGATATTATACTTTTTTCCATTAGAAGGAACATGCTTTAATAGAGCAATATCAACCAATTGGAGAGAAGGAAAAGATTCTTTTGATATTTTGCTTATTGCCTGAAAATAATCTTCTCCAGAAACCGCAAGAAAAGAATACTTATTTTCTCCAGTAACTCTTTTACTTTTTTCCTTTAAGACTAAAGAAGTTTGAAGTTCTTTCAATTCATTCATTACAGTCATTTCAACTAAATTTTTCATTTTATTTATTTTACAAATATATTTTAAGTATAAGCCCCCTTTGTTATTTTTGAACGTATTTTTCTTGCTTCAATTTCTGTTTCTCTAAGCATAAGAACGTCCCCTGCTCTTATTGGTCCTTTTACATTCCTTCTCATAGAACGTCCTTGATCCTTTCCTGCTTGAACAAGACATCTAACCTGAGTAATTTCTCCTCTGAATCCAGTTCTTCCAATAACTGCTTCTACAACTGCTGGAACAACTTCTCCAAGAATCCTATCGCTCGCCCTAGCTGGTTTTTGCTGCCCCTGTTCCTTTTTCTTTTGATCCTTTGCCATTTTATTCAGAAATTATTTTAAAGAAGAAATTTCTGCTTCTGCATCACCAGAATTTATAACCACGACAGAAGAAGCTGAAACGGGTATTCCAACAGAAATTCCAAGTTTTTGTTTACTATCTACTTCCATACAAGGAACTTTTTTTTCTTTGCACAAAAGAGGCAAGTGTTGAACAATTTCTTTTGGTTCTACATCGCTAGCATAAACAACTAATTTGGCTGTTCCTCTCTCTATAGCTTTCGTAACTTCATTAGTTCCTTTTTCAACTTTTCCAGTTTTTCTTGCTTTTTCGATTATTTGATATGCGTCAGCCATTTTATTTTTCCTTCGATAAAGAACGAATAAAAAGAGAATCCTCCCTTCGATCGTTCATCGGATAAAACTAAGTGATAAAATAGGTTTATAAAAGTTTTGATTATCAAGGCCTTGTTTAATGAGCAGTCGCTGTTTAAAAAGCAGGATAGAAATATGTGAAAAGAAATAATTAGTGTTTTTTTCTATTTCGTAACCAAAAAGAAATACCACTAGATATAAGAAAAGTTATTATAATTTTCATTAATATTCCTGACCAAAAATTTGTTGGAAGAAATTCCATAATAATAAGGAGAATCCCCACCACAATTACAAGAATACTTAGATATTTTGCCTCTTTAAAATATTCTTCCATTTTATAAAATAATAAATATAATCTAGTTAATAAATATTGTTCTTTAATTTCTTTGTTTAAAAAGTAAGACAATTTATTAACTTCTTAAACAAAGCCGCTTATCAAAAATTTTTAATATAAACCACATTTAATAATTCTGATAAAACCAAGGTTTACCCCTTCTAGAACTCATAAAATCTTCAAAGCCAAAACCCGCAACTTTAGAATAAGCTTCTTTAAAATTTATAGAAGGATAAACATTTGTTCTAAAAGAGGGAATCTTAATACGAGAATTAAAAAAATCAGTTAAATCTTCATCAATTAAAACGTCTAATCCTCTTTCATATCCTTCTCGAGCAAGTTTACTAACACAATCCCAAACCATATACCCTCCAACTCTTAAATGATCACAGTCACCTATTTCATTAATCAGCTTAGAAAAATTAGGATATTCGGATAACTCATTTTTTTCTTTATAATTCACTCCCGAAAGAATAATTTTATCCTTCGAAAAAGTTTCTACATATTGAGAAACTGGCGCATTATTCAAACTAACCCAATTAATCTGGAAATTTTCTTTTCTATACCTTTCGTTAACACATTTATTAAAAACTCTAAAGTAATTAGGAAGATATCTAAAAAATTTTTCTTTCAATGCTTTTTCCTTTAAATCTTTTTTTTCAAATTCATCTTTTGCTTTCAAGAGTGTAGAAGACCACCTTTTTTTCCAAGAAGGGCAATTCCAACTATAAGAGCCATTCATAATTTCAACTGAAAAATGAAAATTATCTGGAAATAAAAAGACAAATTTTTTCATATTGCCCTATTTCAAAAAGAATTTATAAAACTTACTTTTTCCAAGTCACATTTACTTCATCTG
>CAZAGO010000019.1:3099-13013 GCA_964485045.1 Candidatus Woesearchaeota archaeon
GCTGAAAATTTCAGTGGATTCAGCTATGCAGAACAACTTATTTCCAAGTCACATTCACTTCATCTGCTCTTCCAGAGCTGAAAATTTCAGTGGATTCAGCTATGCAGAACAACTTATTTCCAAGTCACATTTACTTCATCTGTTCTTTGTCTTGGTAGTATATCTAATTCTTGTGCCTCTTTATTAGAATAGTTTATTCCTGAATTAAATTCTATCTCTCCTAAAAAGGCAATCATTGCAGCATTATCTACAAGCAAAGAATTTGGAGGAACAAATAATTTAGCTCCTCGTTCTTCACACATAATTCTGCACATCTCTTGAAGACGGGTATTGCAAGCAACACCTCCCCCAAGAAGAAGTTCATTTTTTCCCGTATGCGCAAGCGCTCTTTCCGCAGTTTCAACAAGCATTGCAAAAACAGTCTCTTGAGTAGAATAAGCCAAATCTTTTAAATTATATTTTTTAGAATCAATCTTTTGTTTAAGATTAGTTAAAATTCCTGAAAGAGCTATATCCATACCCTTTACTTTATATGGAAGTTCTATGTAAGTTTTTCCTTCACTGGCAAGTTTCTGTATAATTGGTCCTCCAGGAAAACCAATTTCAGCATATCTCGCAAAAGTATCAATAAAATTTCCAACTCCTAAATCGAGAGTTTCACCAAAGATACGATACTTTCCAGAGGCGTATGCAATTATTTGAGTATTCGCACCAGAAGTATAAAGCATTACTGGCTCTTTCGCACCGGTAATCTTTCCTATTTCAAGATGAGCAATACAGTGGTTAACAGGAACTAGAGGTTTATTCAGTTTTAAATTTAATTTTTTAGCAAACCTAATTCCTTGCAATAAACACGGAGCTAGCCCCGGTCCCTGAGAAAAAGCAATTGCATCAATTTGTCCTTCATCTATATTTGCTTCTCTTAAGGATTCCAAATATATTCTTTCACAATTATCTGCATGATGTTTAGCAGCATCGATAGGAATTATTCCTCCTCTCTCTGTAGTGTAAGATTTTTTAACATTAGATAAAACTTTTTCATTTTCAACAATTCCAATACCAAAAGTATGAGCTGTACTTTCAATTCCTAAGACTATTACCATTAATTTATTCTACCCCTATATTTATAAAATATTATGCTTTATAAAAAAATTATGAAAATCTCTCTAGTTTGTCTTGCAGCAGGAATGTCTAAAAGATTTGGAGGAGAATTAAAACAAATGGCTAGAGTTGGCCCAAACAATGAAACACTTATAGAGTGTATAATAAATCAAGCCATACCTTCAGGATTTAGTAAAATTATTCTAGTTGTAAGAGAAGAAACAAAAGAAAAATTTAAAGAAATTTTCAAGGATAACTATAAGGGAATTCCAGTTTATTATGCATTACAAAGTTTCGATAAAGAAAAAAGAGATAAACCTTGGGGAACGGGAGATGCTTTATGCTCTGCAAAAGAGTTTATTCAAGAACCATTTGTAATTTGTTCTGGCGACGATCTATCTGGAGAAAAAGCTTTTGAAATACTCGCCAATCACTTAAAAAACGAAGATGAAGAAGCAACTGTAGCAAAAAAGCTTATTGAAATGCTTCCAAAACAAGGACAAGTAAATAGAGGTATATTTTATACAGATAAAAAGAATAGAGTAATTGATTGTAAAGAAATACTTGGAATAAGTCTTGAAAATTTTACTGAAAAAAAATTAAAAGAAAATTATTTAGTAAGTATAAGCATATTTGCTCTACACTCAAAAACTCTTGATTTTATTGATGAAAGATTAAAAGAGTTCAAAGAAAAAAATAAAGATAATAAAGAGATAGAGTTCTATTTAAATTTAGAAATTGCAAAACTAATAAAGGAAGGTAAAATAAAGATGAAATGTTATACTACCGAAGAAGAATGGATTGGAATCACAAACAAAGAAGATGAAAAAATAATCAAAGAAAAATTAAAATATAAATAAAAATAAAAAAATAAAAAAAGTCAGCTTACTTCTTTTTCTTAACAGCCTTCTTTTTTGCTTTTTTCTTTTTTCCGCCTCTAGCCATTTTAGCCTCGCAGACATTTCCCTTACCATCAACATAGTAGAGATATCCTGGCTTTCTTTTGACCACATTCTTAGCGATTACAGATCCCATTTTCCACCTCCTTTTTCATCAATAACATGCAAAAACTTTCCCCTATTCAAAAGTCTTTACTAAATACCAACGTGAAAACGCTATTTAAATTTTGCGGAAAAAGAAGATTCTCGTCGAAAATACTACTTAAGAGATTTCACCACTTTAGAATGTTTTTTTGTTAAAGGAATTTCAATTAAATTAAAAAAACCTTGTTTTGGAGGAGAAACATGAAAAGTAAATGGTTCCACTTTTTTTAAAAACAAAATTTTATTTTTATCGTCGGTCCAGATAGCAATAAAAGGAAAAAAAACAAATAAAGAGTGTATTGAAAAATAAGTCTTCTTCTTAGATAAGAAAAATAAAATTTTAGCATTTTTCTCTTTTGAAAACATCAAACCAACTACTTTTTCAAAAAAATTGCATTCAAAACCCTTCAAAAATATCTTTTTCTTTCTTTTAATTAAACCAACTCTTATTTTTTTCATCTTTACATGTCCTCTCCAAGTACAAAGAGTATAATTTCTTTATATTTTTTTCATTCACAAAATCATGGTGTTTAAATCCTCCACCAAATCCCTGAGGAATATGCATTAACTCGTGTATTATTACTTTTGTTTTATCTTCATCACTAAGATTATCAAATCTTTCTGATAAGAATTCTAAAACATAAAATGCTTTTACTCCAAGAGCTTTTTGAAGAAGTTTTTCCAAAGAATGACATCTTGCAATCGTTCTCCTAGAAGAAGTTCCATAACTTCTAAAACATTTTATTCTAGTTAAATCTATATGAGGAAAAAGAATCTTTGAAATTTCTTCTGCTTTTAACTGTAAATCTTCAGCAAATTCATATCTCATTAAAGAAATAAAACAAAAACCTTTATATTCTTTTAGAATTAAACTTCTTAATGATTTCAAAAATAAAAGAAAACGTATGGAGATTCAAATTTGATAAATTTGGCTCTTATGTATATTTAATAAAAATAAAAGAAAAAAACATTCTGATAGATACCGGTTCTTTTTTTAACAGAAACCAACTAATCGAAGACCTAAAAAAATTAAATATTTCTTCAGAACAAATAGAAACTATTATTTTAACTCATCATCATTTTGACCATACTCAAAATAAAAGCTTATTCAAAAATGCAAAAATATTTGGAAGCAAAAAAGATTTTCCACAAGAAGAAGTAAAAGATATAAAAAAAATGAATATTAAAGAGTTCAAATTAATTGAAACTCCAGGGCATTCTAAAGGAAGTATATGTATTTTATATAAAGATATTCTTTTTTCAGGAGATACTCTTTTCCATAGAAACACCATAGGAAGAACAGACTTACCTGGAAGCTCTGAAAAAGAGATGCAAGAGTCTTTAAAAAAACTTAGTGAAATAAAATTTAAAATTCTCTGCCCAGGACACGGGTGTGAATAAATCTAATTAGAAACTTCTATAATCTTCTTTCTAGAACTTAATCCGGATTTAATCTTAACTTCTGCACCAAAATATTTTTTTAAAAATTTAATAAGCTCTATATTCGCTTTTCCATTCTCTGGAGCAGACTTTAATCTAACAATATATTCTTCTCCTACTTTTTGAATATCTTGCTCGCAAGAATTTGGTTTTACTTTTACTCTAATTATCATCTGTAGGAATAAAGTGTTTCCCCTTATTATAAACTTCTTCTATATATCTTTCAATATCTTTTAAACTTTTAAAAGTAAATTCTTCTTCGTAATCTTCTTGAAAAACACATTCCTTATGAGAATATTCTCGGCATATTTTAGGCCTACACTCATAATTAGTACATTTATTATTTTTATCTAAAAATTCACAAGGGGTCAAAAATTCTAAATACCACTTCTTATCTTCATCAATAAAAACGCTTACATTTTTATGACTAACAAACCATTTTATATCTTCAAAATCTTCTACTTCTTCTGGAGTATCAATCTCAACGGCAACATGCTTACAACATTTTGCATCACAATCGCCACAACTTTTTTCCATTAGAATAATAAAAAAATAAGTTTAAAAACTATTGTAAAACAACCGCATTTCTTAAAGAATATCCTTTTGCACTCGTAGGCTCATAAACTAGTTTAATTTTTTTATCCCCTAATTCTCTTATTAAATCATAATATCCTCGAAATTGCCCTCCTAAAATAGGTTTTGCTCCCTCTGGGAGACCGTTTTCTAAAAAACGTAAACCTTTTTCTACTTCTTGTATAGGGATAGTTTCAAGATTCATAATATAATATTACAAGAAGAATTTAAAAAGATTATTGTGATTTTTATCTAGTAACAATCTCTAGAGCGTCTCTATGCTTCAACTCATACGCTTTTCCCAAAGCTCTCTTGCTTCGCGCGTCAATTGCTTTTATAAAATTATTTCCGAAATCTGTATGAAGAGCATACGCAAAATCTAAAGCCGTGCTCCTTGGAGGAAGCAAAAAACAATCTGGCAAGATTCTTCCTTTGCTATCTACCAGTTTATTTGCAGAAGCGGGAAAAATTGCAATATATCCAAGAATATTAAAAACAGCTGTATTAAGAACTGCTTGAACCCCTGTTCCCTCTTCAAACTCTTCAAGAACATCTTTTTTTATTCTGCCTAGTGCTTCTTTCTGCTTTTCATTCAAATTGCCTATAATTTCAAAAGTTTTTTCTCCAGGAATATATTTTATTAGATTTGCTTTTGTAGCCTCGCGAAGCGCAAGTTCTGAATCTGCAGAACAAGGAATAATTTTATAATCCAAATATTTTTCTTTTAGAAGCTTATAATTCTCTTTTCCATTTTCCATATCAATTTTATTTGCAGCAATTATCATGGGCTTGCTTTCTTTTCTAAGCTCAGAAGCGAATTTTATTAAATGAGATTCTTTCCAAGAACTAGGTTTTTCTGAAAAGTTAAGTTTTAATAATACTCTTTTAACATGCTCTTCATTTACTTTTAATCCCGAAAATTGCTTCGCAACAGCTTCACTAAAATTTAAACCCTCTATTTCTGCTTTTCTTGCAAAACTACTCCAAACTTTCATTAAAAGATTGAGATACCATTTATTCAATTCTTCTTCTAGAACAAGAACATCATTGCATGGATTATACCCTTTTGTTATTTTTCCTTCGGCATCAGTTGTTCCAGAAACATCTACTATTTGAATAAAAACATCTGCTTGCCTTAAATCATCCAAAAATTTATTTCCAAGCCCTTTCCCTTCAGAAGCTCCAGAAACTAATCCTGCAACATCCATCAAATCAATAGGAACAAACCTATTATGATTAATACAGAATCCATGAGCAGGCATACATTGAGTATTAAACTCTTTATCAATACAATCTATTTTAACATACCCTATACCTTGATTTGCTTTTATAGTTGTAAAAGGATAAGAAGCAATTTCAACTTCTGCAAGAGTTGCCGCTTTAAAGAAAGTACTTTTTCCAACAGAGGGTTTTCCAACGAGTCCAATGAGCATTAGAATATCTGCAAATAGGAATATTTAAAATTATTCATAAGAGGTGATTAGAATTAGATAGTCTTAGGAAGATTTAAAGAAAGTTTACTTAATTTCAAAGCCTTTTTTTCCTCTTCTTCTCTCTTTCTCCTTGCCTCATCTTTTCTTCTCTTTTTAATAAAGAATATCGCAAATATTATTAGTAGAATTAATATTCCTATAAGAATAAGAACAATAATCCACATAACAACGGAAACTGTTTCTAATTGAAAAGTATCTGAACTAACTGCAATTTTATCTTCATATATTATTTTAGAATAAAAGACATACCTTCCCATTGGTATGCCTTCTGGGACTTTTAAAGCAACTTTCTTTACAAAGATATCTTTTTGAATAGTAACATTTTCAACTCTTGAATTATAAACAATATTGTTAAAATCCATAATTCCATACTCAATAGCAACATTTACCGATGGAACATCACCAATATTTAAGGCTCTAATTTCTGCAGAAGCTAGGCCCCCTGGAAGGACGTATTTTTTAAGAGTGGTTGTTTTAGTGTCAAAAAGAGTTGATAATTCTTGAACCTTTATTCCTAAATCTACAGAAGCGCTTATTCTTCCAGAAGTAAAGGTAATTTTTCCTGTATACAACTCTGCTCTATTCCTAGCAGAAGCATAAACATGGAAATTATAAATTCTAGATTCGCCCGGCCTTAAAACAAAACTTCTCTCCCCTAATCTAATGAATTGTGAAATGATTTGAGATGAAGACACACTTACCGTTAAATTTGTTTTTCCTTGATTAACCACAGTTACTTCTCTTGGATAAAGCTTTCCTTTCTCTATATCTATTAGATCAGATTTAGGAAGGACATACAGAATAGACTTTGTTGTTTCGTTCGGAGAAGTAAAATTTCTTCCTCCAATAGCTCCTCCCCCTCCTCCAGAGCTTCCTCCACCTTCTTCATCTTCATCAGGAGGGCAAATCCCGCAATCTTCAGGACAAGAAGAACATATCTCTCCATTATTACAAATTCCATCACCACAATATGGAACTTCTACCTCAGAAAGAGAATATGTTGTCAAAGCGGAATGTTCCAAGTATAATACTTGAAATACAACTGTTCCACCAGAATGACTAACAATACTACAAATACTTCCAGGACAAGATACTCCATTTCTTAAAATTTTAGGAGAAGGATAATCTATCCCATAAAAAGTAATTTTTGCTGAAACATTCAAACTTGAAAGATTTGGAGAACGAACAGAAAGAAGATTTTCAGAAATATTAAGATTAGAATCTATATTTACAACTCTATCATAAAGAGTTCCTGTAGGGCTATAAGTATCTTTGGTTAAATTAATTTCTTCATCAAAAATAATTCTCCCATATCCAAATCTATCTAAAAGCATATCATCTATTTGCTCTAATTCAAAATTACCCAAAGAATAAAAATCGGTAGTTTCTCCATCAAAATTATTTACTAAAACAAATATCTTTTGAGACTCACTTATTCCAAAAGAAATCTCCGCATCTTTTGAAACGGAATATCCTGTTAGAGATAAATCTTCAAAAAGAGAAGAAACAAAAAAAGAATTAAAAAAGAGGATATTTACAAACAAAAAAATAAATCTAAACAAGATTAAACCTCTTTTACAATCCATTGTTAAAAAAGACCAATTTATTTTAAATACCTTTCTAGAAAAGGAAAAAATCTTTTTTCAAATAAACTTTAAACTTTCCAGAATAATTCCCATACACTGCTGAAACTGGAACAGTTGCAGAAATTAAAATTATTTTTTCTTCATAGGGTTTAATCTTTATTTTTTCTTCAAAAATAAGAAAACTAGAAATATTCCCTTCAGAATTAAAAAAAGCTACGACTGGAAAAGAATAATTACTTTTTATCATCAAACTACGAGAAGCATTAAGCCCAGGAGAAACTGTTCCGAAAGAAAGGATATTTCCTGCTTCAAAACCTGCTATCTCTTCAACTTTCAAAAAGATAGGGAATTCTTCCTCTATTAATATAGAAGACATATTAAAAAAAATAAAAAAAGCTAAAAATAAAAGAAAGAATAAAATAAATAATCGTTTTTTAATTAAATCCATCTTAAAATATATTTATTTTTTACGAAAATATTTTTTTAAAACAAATATAACTAACACAATTAAAAGTATAATTCCTACACTTATTCCTAGAATGATTTTCCAATTAAGAGATTTTTTTATAAATTCTACACTAACCAATTCACCAGAACTCTTCCCTACATCTTTTCCATAATAAAAGAATGTTATATTTGCATCATAAACCCCTTCAATAAAATAAGAAGTATCAAAATAACCTGTAATAGTTTTTAATTCCCAAGGATTTAAATTTGTTGAAGAAGTTTTGAAAAAAAGTATTTCCGATGTTTCATTTAAAAGAGAAACATCAGCGTATATTCCATCAATCTTATCATTCCATCCGCTTTCAATTTCAATATTAAACTTCTGTATTTTTTTGTCTATAATAAATTGATTGGTATAATTTTTCAGAGATATTGCTAGTTCGCCTATTCTAAAAAAAGTATTTTCACGAGAAGGATAATCTCCTCCATATTCTACACTTAAAACTCCATTATATCTACCAGAATTAAAAGAAGATGTTTCTAAATGTTTACGAAGAGAAATTTTTTGAGTTGGATCCAAACTTCTTTCTTCTAAATAAAGTGTTTCAACTAATTCACTACTTTGATTTGAAAATATTTCTATCTTTGGAAAAATTGCAACCTTCTCTTTACCTCTATTTGTTACATCAAATTTAAATTCAAGACTTTCTCCTATATTTACATCCTCTGAAGTAAAAGAAGATATTTCAACATACTTTCCAGGATAAGGAACATAGACTGAAATTAAAACTTTTATTTCTATAGCCGTTCCTATAGTGCTTTTTAGAAGTTCCTCATCAACTGCTTCTTTTACCCCTATAAGAAGCGTATGTTTTCCTGGTTTTTCTATTACTGAAGGAAAAGTTAAATTAACTCTAAAAGAACCATCTCCTAATAATTCTTTTTTATCTATACTAACATATTCTGATAAATCCCCTTCAGAGTAAATAGAATAAACAGTATTAGGATTTGCTCCAGAAAGAGAATAATCTATACTCTCTTTTAAATTTGGTTGAAAATTAATTGAATAGCTAGCAGGTGTTATCCCCAGCGCGGATGAAAAAGTTATCAGAAATAAAAATAAAAAGAAAATTAAAAAAATTCTTTTTAAAAAAAATGAATCAAATTTCACCATATTAAATAAACTAAAAATAAGTTTTTATATATTGCGTATAAAAAACTAATCTATAACTGTTGCTGTAGCAGTAATTACACTTCCTTTCGCACCTTTCACTGCATCTTGAGGAACATTTAATTGAACATCAATATCTAAAGTGTCCTGAGCATCATAATAAGTAAAATTATCACATCCTGCTTGAGAGACTCCCGTAGCTGTAGCATAAGTACTAGCCAAACCAGTTGTACAAGAACTAGATTCATTTTCAGTGACCTTTATCTGATATACAGGACTACTTCCTCCAATAAACCCTGCAGCAGTATTTGAAGTGGTTAAATTAAGCTGAATATTACAATTTCCATCATTTCTTACAGTCAATCCCTGATCAACAACACTCCAATTTCCATCTGTAACTGTACCCTCTGAATTTAAAACAGCATAAATTGCAGTTTCATTCACTCTTCCTATTCCCCAATTAATTATATTTGTAGGAAAAGTTATAGATGCTTGAGAAACTATACTTAAATTTGCAGTTCCAATCCCCGTGGCATAACCTGTCAAAAGAGGTGTTCCTCCCATTTTATAAAAAGTAACCCCAATATTAGCCAATGCAAAGAATATAAGAATAAGGGCAAAAACAAAAAAAAATTTATTCAACTTTTTTTTCTCAATCATATTTTATTAAATCCTTGTAAGATTGCCCCCATTCCTTGTATTATTAATCCCACTTGAGCAGAACTAGAATCAATCGGTTTAGAACTATTCTTTGAAAAATAATTGCATCCAGATTCAAAACAAATAGAAAGACCTATGGAAAAAACAGAAAGAACAATTGCAAAAATCAACAAAACAATTATAATTCTTTCATTTATTTCGGAACATTTTTTTTCACTCTTTTTGAATGATTTCATAAGTGATAAGAGACTTTCTCCTTTATAAATATTTCTTCATACTAACATTTACTTCTTTTTCTTTTTTAAAACTACAAACCAAATAACATTTGAAAGAATTAATAAAATGACTATTGCTATCAAAATATTTGTTAAATTAAGCTTTCCTCCTCCTCTAACTACAA
>CAZAGO010000020.1:0-4872 GCA_964485045.1 Candidatus Woesearchaeota archaeon
TAGTGGTTTAGAGCTAAAGCAAACCGCTAAGATATTGGGATTAGAATATAAAAAAACCCTTCATAGCTTAGTGGTTTAGAGCTAAAGCAAACCGCTAAGATATTGGGATTAGAATATAAAAAAACCCTTCATAGCTTAGTGGTTTAGAGCTAAAGCAAACCGCTAAGATATTGGGATTAGAATATAAAAAAACCCTTCATAGCTTAGTGGTTTAAAGCGTCTGGCTGTAGCTTATAGCTAGTGTGGACATTCCAACATGTTTGGATGAGAATGAAGCACGATTAGCCTTTTGTTGATGAAAAAACATTAGCAGAACCCGGAAGATCCCCAGTTCGACTCTGGGTGAAGGGATTTTATTTTCTAATTAAAAGAATTTATATACCCCTTCTCTTTAAGAGACTTATGGCAGCAACACCACCAGGACCTCAGAAAATGAGAATTGATTATAGCCTTGATAGAAAGGTTTATGACGATTTTATAAAAAGCTGCAGTAGAAAAGGTTTTGCTCCTCAGGTAATAGTTGAAAAACTTATGAAAAAATTCAGTGAAACAGGACAGATTTAATATTAATTTTTTTAATTTTCACTAAGAATTTATGATTTATCTCTTTCTATGTTCCTTAAAGAAAAAGATATCTTAAGAAGAATAATTCTTTTATGCTTAATCTTTGTTCTCTTTTTTCTTTAAAATTAAATTTAAATAAGACTTATATACTTTCTAAAAGCTCTCTCAAAAATGACAGAAGAAATTAAAATATGCGAATATTATAACTCAGGTATGTGTATTTATGTTGCAAAAAAATTTGCAATATTTGAACCATGCTATTTCCAAAATGCATCTAAAGAAATCCTAAAAAAATATCTTTCTGAATGCCACAATAAAAGAACTATTAAAATAATCAAAATAAGGGAGCTTGAAAAAGGAATCAAAGAAAAGACAAATTTATAACTTATTAATTCTTAATTTATTTTAATAAAAATGGTATTAGGAATAAGTTTTGGATTTATTGGAATAGCTTTAATTATTATTTTTATATATTATTTTACAAAAGAAAAATCTAACAAAAAAGATGAAAAACCTAAACCTTTTTTTAGAAAAACTACAAAAAAAGAAAAAGAGTTTGCAATCCTCGCTGTTTTTCTATGTCTTTTATTTCTTCTCTTTGTAATTTTCTTTCTTTAAATAATCCTCCTCGATTTTCAAAGGATTTAAAAACTTTAAGTTACATTGAATATCAGTAAAAAAATTATAAAAAAGAGGAAAATGGAAGAACAGTTTGAGGAAGACGAATTCCTCCAGGATCTGGATACACTTGAGCTAGACGATTAGCTCTTAACTTTTAGGAGTATTTCATTATTATTTTTTTCTAATTCCCCTAAAGGATAGTCTATTAAAAATCGTATTTCGTTTACATTCAATTTGTTAACAAAAACATTTTGAAAAGTTATTTTTATTCCTGTACCTGCTCTTAAATCCTCAATTTCCATTTCATCAACAAATTTTTCATCGGCATAAATTAATACTTTTGAATTTTCAGAAGATTTTATTCCCATATTCTTTACGGTAAAATTAGCATTAAGATATCTCCCATTCATAAAAGCAGAAACATTTTGAATTGTTAAATCAGAAAGGGGGGGAATAGAATATATCTCATTTATCATATTTATAATATCATTTCCTATTTCTTGCCCACACTTACTAATAGGGTACATTATATTATAAGGATTTGAAGAATGCTCAAACCCTAAAACATGTAAAAGTTCATGAATTGCAATATTTGGGGTTTGACATTTTGAATCTTTTATTAGAAGAATTGCTCCATGATAAATTATATTATAATTACCGGAAGAAGTTATGTTTACAGGCCCCCCTTCCCCAGCAATAAATAAATCTCCATCAAATTTATTTGTACTCTGACAAGTGACTATTATTTCTGGATTTACCTCAATCGGATAAAAATCTAAAATTGTTTTTTCAGAAATAATATTAAATGCTGTCTCCATTTCATTCTTTTTATTCAAAGAACAATTCTCTATGTAATAAGATATGTTAGAATGAACAAATCTTAAATTAGAATAAAATTGCATTTGTGATTGATTTGAAAAATTTGCATTAAAATTGGTATTTGCATCTTCTGGTACAAAATAAGTTTCTTGAAACGGAATAAACCAATAAAATCCTAAAAGGGATATTAAAAATAAGATAGAGATAAGAAACAAAAAGCCCTTTTCTTTCATTATGCAAAATCTCCTGATTTTGTATCTATAAAAAATTTATTATTTTTCATTATGCAAAATCTCCGGATTTTTGTTGTTTGTTTACAAACGACAAAGCTAAAGGTTCTACCTTTTGTCTTGTATCTATAAAAAATTTATTATTTTTCATTATGCAAAATCTCCGGATTTTGTATTTAATTCAATAAAGATCATATTGAAGAATATTGAATTATATTTATAAATATCACCCTAAAAAACAAAAAATAAAAAGAAATTGTACCCTATTGATTCTTGATTAGTATTCTTCGTCTTCGTCTTCAACTACGTCTTCTTCATCGAAGTCATCATCCTTGATTTCTTCGTCTTCTTCATAGCCTTCAGACTCTGTATCTTTTACCATTTTTTTGGCCTCGATTTATTCAAAAGAGAGAATAAATATCTATTTTTAAAGCTTTTGGAAAAGTAAATCAGCACTTTTCCAGAGTTATAATTTCTGAGACCTTTTGCCTTCCATCTGAATTAATAATCTCAGATGGTTGATAAAGTCTATAACATCCATAATTTGGATAATATCTTAATTCATAAAACCATTCCATTTAGAGCCATTTAAATTTGCTTTTTAAATTTTTCTTTATTATTTTTTAAAAGGAAGATATCTTTATAAATAAATAAAAATTAATTAAAATATGGAGCCTGAAATTTTAGAAGCGCTCGTTGGAGGAATTGCCTTGGGTAGTATTCTAAGTATTTTATTTATAATCCTTTCTTTAGTTTTAGTTGGAATTTATATTTATTTTGCATTTGCTTGGATGACTATTGCAAAAAAATTGAAATATAAAAGACCATTAATAGCTTTGATTCCTTTTGTTAATATATCTATGATACTACAATTAGGAGGCTTCCACTGGGCTTGGGTCTTTTTATTTTTTGTACCTTTTATAGGCTGGATTGCATTATTTATTTTAATATTAATCTCTACTTGGAAAGTATTTGAAAAAAGAAAGTATCCTGGATGGCTTAGTCTTACTCAGCTTGTTCCAATAATATATTTTGTGGTCTTAGGTTTCGTTGCATGGTATAAACAAAAAAAATAATTATTTATTTATCTCACTTATTTTTTTATAAGAAGTTCCAAGTTTGTTTAAGACATCTAAAACTTGTTGCCTTTGTTCTGAATTTCCTAATCCTTTCCAATCTAAAAGAAAAAAATCTATCTCTTCTTTTGTTTTTGCTATTGCTTCTCTAATCATCTCTTCACTTAAAGGCAACGAGTATTGAGGAATAATATGAGAAAGGGCAACATTTGAATCAAGCTGAATTTTATTAAAATTTGGGCAATAGTGAGGTCCTCCAATTCCAACTGCTACTTCTCTATAAGGATTTTCTTTAAACTCTTCAATTGTTTCCGCAATTGTTTTTGAAATTACAAATGCCGCTCTCCTATCTGCCCACTCTTTTTCTGTTGAACCTATTTCTATGAATACGCAAGGTTTACTTAACAAAGGCCCATGATGAGTACATTCGAGAGTTATGGCATATTCATCTAACTTAAACTTTTTTGCATTTTCACAAAGCTTTTCAAAAAGAAACTTCTGAAACAACCCAGAACTCCCACAAATCTTTCCAGATTCACCACCAAAATCAGCTTTTCTCCAATTTCCGGGTGCGTGAATAGAAAGAGTTTTTTCTTTTTTTTCAGACTGGTGTTTTGAAGCAAAAATAATAAAATCATAATTATTTATTTTTTCTATATTAAGATTTTCGGTATAAAGTGTCTCTTTATCAACAAGATAAAAGTCAAAAACAGAAGGATCTTTATCCATTGAACTTAAAATAGGATTTTTTCTGAATTGAGAAAGGGCGGTAGTTATACCTATTCCTGCAGAATCTTTCTTGTTTGCAATAACGAGATATTTATAAGACATATTCTTTGAATAAGCATTGAATTTAAATAAATTATGATTATAGACCCCTAATCATTAAATAAACCCAGACTACAAAAATATTTATACTTTAATCCTTATTTAAAATATGCATGAATTTTCAAAATTAGCTATAGGAATACTTATTCTTTTATCCGGAATTCCTATAGGGGATATACTCTACAGAAAAACAAAAGAAGAAATAAAAGCTGGACAAAAATGGTTTAAGTTAATTGTTCTTGCGGGTTTTGCTGGAGCAATTGTATCTGCGCTTATAAAAAATGATTTCTTATTTTTTAGTTTTTTATTCATTTCTCTTGTTACTAGCAGAAGCCTTATTAGAAACAATTAAAAACCATAAAAGTTTATAAATAATATGAAGGAACTGGCAAAAGAATTCAAGGAATTTCTCAAGGAATACAAAATTGTTGGTTTAGCTATTGCTTTTATAATGGGAGTTGCAGCAACAACACTTATTCAATCTGTAGTAAATAATTTGATAATGCCTATACTTACTCCTTTCATTCCTGGTGGAGCATGGCAAACTGCAACATGGACTATATGGAAAATTGTTATAAGCTGGGGAGCTTTACTTGCAGCAATAATCAATTTTACAATAATTGCATTAGTTATATTTTTTGTTGCTAAATATTTATTTAAGGAAGAAAAAGTAACTAAAAAATAATCGTTTTGAGCATATCAAAAAGTATATAAAAGGTTTTTTAGTAACTTTT
>CAZAGO010000020.1:4972-12810 GCA_964485045.1 Candidatus Woesearchaeota archaeon
AAATAATCGTTTTGAGCATATCAAAAAGTATATAAAAGGTTTTTTAGTAACTTTTTAATGGTAAAAAAAACAAAAATAAATCTAATTTCTTCATTGGCATTAGGGTTATTACTCTTTAATTTTGGTCAAAATGGTCTTAGTAACACAGAACCTTTAAGATCTAGAAATATAGCAGAATATCAGCAATGGATGTCAAAAGAAGCAGAAAAAAAGGCTAAAGAGATAAGTTATAAAAGAGAAAAAGAAATTTGGGAATCGAAAAGATTTTCTAAAGATACCACAATAGTTAGATTCATTTCTCTTGGAAAAGAAAAAATAAGATTAGAGACAGGTTTTAAGGAATACTTTGAAAGAAAAAATTTGTATCATCTAGATGATAGTTCTTGGGAAAATGTAATTAGTTATACTCATTCAGATGATAAAATAATTGAAGAAGTTTTAAAAAAAATAAAAATTCCAAGCGATGATTTAGAAAAAGACGCTCAAAAAATATTAGATTTTGTTCATAGAGGATTTGTTTATTTAAAAGAAAGAGATAGCTACCCAAAAAGCCCCCTAGAAACGATAGTAGAAGGCGGCGGAGATTGTGAAGATTTAGCTCTTTTAACAGCTTCTTTAATGAAAAAAGCTGGAATGGATATAGTTTATGTAGCAATTCCAGGAAAAAATAGTAATCCTCCTGTAAGATCACATTTAATTATTGGAGTCCATGGAAATTTTGATGGAAAATTTATAGAAAGAGATGGAAAAAAGTATTACTTAACTGAGTCTACCGGAACTTCTTCTATTTTATCAGAAAAGAAAATTGGAAAATGGAAAGTTGGGCAAATTTACGAATCTTTTGAAAAAAGATTAGGAGATTCTAAAATATATACTTTTGAAGATAGTTTAAAGAATAGAGAACCATATTTTTTTGCAAAAAATAGTAAAAAAGATAAATAAAATTAAGAAAATATAAAAAGAGGATACTTTTAATAAAAAGATGTTATATTTAATAGGTTTAGGACTAGAACTAGAAGGAATTTCTAAGAAGGGACTAGAGGTTGCAAAAAGATGTAAAAGAGTTTATTTAGAAAAATATACTGTTGATTTTCCTTATTCCTTAAAAGATATTGAAGAAATTATAGGAAAAAAAGTTATTCCTGCTGAAAGAATATTTGTTGAAAGTATGGAAATAATTGATGAAGCAAAAAAAATGGATATTGCTCTTCTCATATATGGGAGTCCTCTTACTGCAACAACCCATATTTCTCTTTTACAAGAAGCAAAAAGATGTAGAGTTAAAATAGAAGTAATATATTGTGCATCTATAATTGATGCAGTTGCACAAACAGGATTACAGTTGTATAAGTTTGGAAAAATAACAAGTATGCCTCGGTGGGATATAGTAAAAAACTTTACTCCGGATAGCTTTATCCAAGTAATTAAAGAAAATTTGTCTATAAATGCACATACTCTCATTTTGATAGATATCGGTATGCATTTTGATGAAGCCTTAAGGCAATTAACCGTTTCTGCAGAAAAAAATGATCTTTTATTAGACAAAATAGTCGTTTGTCAATCTCTTGGAACAAAGAAGAAAAAAATAACTTACAAGAATATTCATGAATTTAATGATGAAAATGTAAGAAAACCTTATTGTATAATAATTCCTTCAAAACTTCATTTTCTTGAAAAAGAGATTCTTGAAGAGTTTTATGTTTATGAGGAATAAAACTCACATATAAATCCTTAGTGTTATCCTTCAATATTTCTGAAATTTAATAATCAAATTTAAAAACTCCTGTTACTCCTTTTAATTATGGCTGGATTACACAATCAAACAAAGAGAAATATTCCAGCAGTTGCTATCTCTATTATTATTTAATTGCCTAATTAGTTAAAATTAGGTCTCAGAATTTAATTTAGAGGTAGCACTAAATAAATTTAAAAACAAAAAACACAATAGAGAAAAATGTATGACTTTAAAGAAATTGAGAATCATTCAAAAAAGATTTGGAGATCTCAAGAAAAAGAAATAAAAAAAGCTATTCAAGACAATCCTAAGAAAAAATTATTTTCTTTTTTAGAAGGCCCTCCTACTGCAAATGCTCCTCCAGGGATACACCATCTTGAAATGAGAACTGTCAAAGATATTATCTGTAAATATAAGTACATGAAAGGATTTTCAGTTCCTAGAAAAGGAGGGTGGGACTGTCATGGACTTCCAGTAGAAGTTCAAGTTGAAAAATCTCTTGGATTAAAAGACAAACAAGAAGTAATAAAATATGGAGAAGATAAATTTATTGAGAAGTGTAAAACTGATGTTTTTTCTAACATAAAAGACTGGAATGAATCTACACAAGAGCTTGCATACTGGGTTGACTTAGAAAACCCTTACGTAACCTTTAAAAATGATTATATTGAAAGTGTTTGGTGGAGTCTAAGTGAATTATATAAAAAGAATCTATTATATGAAGGACACAAGGTAGTCCCTTTTTGCCCTAGGTGTGGAACTCCTCTTTCAAGCCACGAAGTTGCACAAGGTTACCAAGAAGTTGAGGAAGATTCTGTTGTTCTTAATTTTAAGGTAAAAGATGAAGAAAATACTTATCTACTTGTGTGGACCACAACTCCCTGGACTCTTCCAAGCAACGTTGCTGTTGCAATAAATCCTGATTTAAATTATTCTTATGTAGAAAACAATGGAAAAATATACCTTCTTGTTGAAAACCTTATAGAAAAGTATCTTCCTGAAGGATTTATAATTTCAACTGTAAAAGGAAAAGATTTGCTCGGAAAAGAATATGTTCCTCTTTTTCCTTATTTTAAAGATTTAGAAGGGGCATTCAAAATTATTTCTGGAGATTTTGTTACAACAGATGATGGAACAGGGTTAGTCCACATCGCTCCTGCTTTTGGAGAAGCAGATTATGATGTGTGTAAGCAGAATAATATTCCTTTTGTCCAGCCAGTTGACGAAGCAGGAAAATTCACAAAAGAAGTTCCAGATTATTTTGGAGAATTTATTAAAAATACAGATCAGAAAATAATCAAAAGACTAAGAGATGAGGAAAAGCTTTTCAAAATTATAAAGTACTCACACGATTATCCTTTCTGCTGGAGATGTAAAACCCCTCTAATGTACTATGCAATAAAATCTTGGTTCATTAAAGCAACTGCTGTAAAAGATAAGATGGTAAATTTAAACAAGAAAATAAATTGGTACCCAGCGCACATAAAAGAAGGAAGATTTGGATTGTGGTTAGAAAATATAAAAGATTGGAATTTGTCTAGATTAAAATTTTGGGGAACACCTTTACCTATTTGGAAATGCTCTTGTGGAGAAAAAATAATAATTGGAAGTGTTGAAGAATTAAGAAAAAAATCAATTAAACCTTTCAAAGATTACGATTTGCATCGTCCTTGGATTGATAAAATAAAAATAAGATGCGAATGTGGAAAGGAAATGTCTAGAGTCCCAGATTTAATAGACTGCTGGTACGATTCTGGGTCAGCTACATTCGCACAATTTCACTACCCTTTTGAAAATAAAAAAGAATTTGAAAGAAGGGTGCCTTATGATTTCATAGCAGAAGGAATTGATCAAACAAGAGGTTGGTTTTATACACTTCACGCTATTTCTACTATGCTCTTTGAAGAAATTGCATTTAAGAATGTAATTTGTGCAGAACTCCTCGTTGACGAAAAAGGAGAAAAAATGTCAAAATCTAAAGGAAACATAATCAAACCTAGAGAAGCAATTGATGCTGTTGGTGTTGATGCTGTAAGACTACAAATGTGCACAACAGATGTTGGACTTCAAAAAAGATTTTCTACAAATCTGGTTAAAGAATCCATTCTTCCATTTTTGAATGTATTATATAATTGTAATACATATTATTTACAGTCTCAAAAGAAAAAGAATAAAAAACAAATAGAAGATAAATGGATACTTTCTAAATTAAACTCTACTATTAAAGCTGTTGAAAAGGATCTAGATAATTATTCAATTGACAATGCTTTGCTAAAAATTATAAATTTTTCAGTAAATGATTTCTCAAGAAAGTATATTAAGATAACTCGTGGAAGAGAAGATACTCGAGAGATTTTGGGAGAAATTCTTGAAAAAATATCTTTAATCCTAGCACCATATGCACCATATATTGCAGAATATATTTATTCTGAATTTTATAAAAAATCTGTTCATCTGTCTAAATGGCCAAAATATGAAGAAAAAATTATTAATAAAAAGTTAGAAGAGGAATTTGAAATAATCTGTTCAATAATTGAAAAAGGACTTGCCGAAAGAGATAAAGAAAAAATAGGATTAAAATGGCCGCTTGCAAAAGCTATAGTTACCAGTGAGAATAAACCTGGAAAAGAGTTTGAAGAAATAATAAAATCACAATTGAATATAAAGAAAATAGAATGGAATAAAGTATTAAACTCTTCCAAAAATGATCCAAATAAAGAATATGAAATTAAATTAGACACAACAATAACTCCTGATTTAGAATCTGAAGGATACGCAAGAGAATTATCAAGGCAAATTCAGGCGTTTAGAAAAGATTTAGGATTAAAAAAAGAGGACAAAGTAGATATTCAAATTATTTCTGATTTGGCTTTTGTTAAAATATTAGAAAGCCAAAAAGAAGTTTTAAAAGAAAGAACAAATGCAGAGAGTTTTTCAATTGTTACAACTGTTAAGGAAAAATTTAAAAAGAAAGTTGATTTTAATATCAAGGGTAAAAGAGGAGAAATACTAGTTAGGTTAAAAAATAACCACCAACCAGTACTATAAAAGTTTCACCCTTTTATCATAACAATATTTAAAAATAAGAGAAGTTTGATAAAAAAAGAATGATAGTCAAAGAAGAGTTTTTAAGCAGATTAAGGAAGATTTTTGATTTAAATCTGTATGAAGTTAAAGTATGGACAGCTCTTCTCTCTCGTGGAACTTCAACTGCTGGAGAATTGAGCAGTATTTCTGATGTTCCAAGATCAAGAACATACGATATTTTAGAAAGTCTTGAAAAAAAAGGTTTTATCGTTATGAAACTTGGAAAACCAATAAAATTTGTTGCTCTTAAACCTGAAGAAGTAGTTGAAAGAGTTAAAAAAAATCTTGTAAAGACCGCTCAAGAGAAAACAAAGAGACTTGAAACCCTAAGAGGAGACGATGTCTTAGAAGAACTTAATTCTCTTTTTACTAAGGGAGTTAAGTTTGTTGAACCTTCTGATTTGTCTGGAAGTCTAAGAGGAAGACAAAATCTTTATAATCAATTAGATATGATGATTAGAGGTGCGGAGAAAACTGTTACAATTGTAACAACTGCAGAAGGGCTTAATAGAAAAATGGAATCCCTTCTTCCAAGTCTTGAAAGATGCAAAAAGAGAGGAGTAGCTGTAAGAATTGCGGCCCCAATAGATAATAATAACTTAAAGATTGCAAAAGACTTTAAAAAAGTTGCAGAGATAAGAAATCTAGAAAAAATAAAAGCAAGATTTGCTATAATTGATTCAAATCAATTGATGTTTATGCTTCTTGACGATGAAAAATTCCACCCGAACTATGACGTTGGAATCTGGATTAATACGGAATTTTTTGCCCAGGCTTTAGAACAATTATTCGAGTTGGCTTGGAAAGAAATGAAAGCTATAAAATAGATTGAATTAGTCAAAAAGGAGGTGAAAAATGTTTTGTAAATTCTTTGATAAGAAAGTAAAAAATCTTAGTTGTTGTGATATTGCTTTAACGAAGATAGGAGTTTTTTTATTTACTCTTGGAATTGTGAGTGGTTGGCAATTATTTCAAAATTTGATTTTAGGAATATCATGGTATTGGTTTATAGGAGCTGCGATAATCTTTGCAATAATCCCTATGAAACACTTTTTTAAAAAATAGATTTAATTTCTTTTTTCAAAAAAAGCCTCTAAATCTTCTAATTTTTTTATTTTAAATATTTCAAATCTTAGTTCTTTCGCATTTTCTTTTCCCTTTGTAAAACACATGGCCTGAATTTTTAATTGCCTAAAAGGAAAAGAATACTTCTTTGCTAAAACTAAATAATCTTTAAATTCAAAATTCGTTTTCTTTCCAAGAATTTTAGAAAAAATATTAGGATTTCCTATGGCTGTTCTTCCAATCATAACATAATCAAATTTTTTTAGAAGTTCTTTAAAATTATTTTCATTAACATTTCCAGAGTATATAACTGGTAAAAAAGTTTTAGATTTAATTTTTTCTGCAAAAGCCAAATCCGGATCCCCTCCATATCCTTGTCCTTGTGTTCTTGGATGAATACAAATTGCATCGCAATATTTTTCTGCAATTTTAAGGATTTTTATTGAATTATTTGATTTTCTTATCTTTACAGAAATAGGCTTATTCGTTGAATTCCTCATTATTTTTAATATTCTTTCAATAGTCTCTAAGTCTTTGATTAAAAAACTTCCAAAACCATGTTTTTTAGCCGTTTTAGCAGGACATCCTAAATTAAAATCCCAGAGAGAGACTTCATTATCATACTTTTTAATAAATTCTGCTACACCCTTTTCGTTAGTACAAAATAACTGAAGTGCGGGTTTATCTTCGAGGTTAATCTCTTTTTGAGTGAGAGGATTAATCATTCCAGTATAGGTTAATCCTGCTCCAGCTTTTTTACAAAGAAGCCTAAAAGCAACATCATTCACTTCTTCCATTGGGGCGAGAAAAATTCTATTCTTACAAGGGATTTTTCGAGAACCTTGATTATTTATTTCATTTTTATTATTAATCTTTTTATCTGGGGCGAGAAAAATTCTATTCTTACAAGGGATTTTTTTGTATTTCATAATAATTAAAAAGAATCACAAAATATAAATCTTCTTTTAATGAGAGTTTTTATATAGAAAGGTCTTTCCATTGTGATAAATTGATAAACCATTTCTACCATTATTTTTAGAACAATAAAGTGCTTTATCTACGGATTTTTTTAAATCATCAATTTCATTTATTCCTCTAGCGATTGTTATTCCAAAACTTGAAGTAATATTAAAGCTAGACAAATCTTTTTCTGGTTTTCTTATGCATAAATCATCTAAAACTTTTTTTTCTACTGCCCCCTTAAGTCCTTTTCTTAATCTTTCTGCAATTAAAATTCCTGTTTTTAAATTAGTATTTGGAGCAAGTATTAGAAATTCTTCCCCTCCGATACGATATACTGAATCCTCTGCCCTAACTTTTGACTGAAAATAGTTTGCAGTTTCTTTTAAAGTTAAATCGCCTGCTTTATGCCCGAAATTGTCATTTATATTCTTAAAATGATCTAAATCAGCCATAATTAACCCTATTGGGTACTCTTTTTTTCTTGCAGCAATTTTCAATTGAATGGAAAAATTCTCTTCAAACTTTCTTAAATTATACAATCCTGTTAAAGAATCTCTTCCTGCTTGTTCCTCTAAATTTAAAATATAGCTTTGTAAAAAACTTCTTTCCTCTTTTGAAGGAATTTCTCCTAAAATTGTTTCTATTCTTTTATCCATCTCTTTTTGAGAAGAAATGGCTTTTAAATCTTTCTATTAATTACCACTCTTTAGTTACTATTTTAAAATATAAAATAAATAATTTTTTTAAATATCTTCGCATATCAAATAATGAGGCATAACTTTTTTCACTTTAACTTCAATTATTTTTCCAAGGATGCTTTTTTTTGAGTGAACTGCAAAAAGCTTGTAATTCTCGCTCCTAGCAAGATAAGTTCTTCCAAAACCTTTTCTATCTATCAATACTTTCCCTTTCCAAGAATTATATCTTTCTTGCTTTTCCTTGCATATCTCTAAATGAAAACCCATCAATTTTGAAATTCTCTCTATAA
>CAZAGO010000021.1:0-5097 GCA_964485045.1 Candidatus Woesearchaeota archaeon
AAGGTGTAATTCTTTCATTTTAGTTGAATAAAACATATTCTGGAGTTTCATTCCCTTTCAATGGGAGAAGGTCTCCTTTTATTTTTTTATATGCCCATGAATTTCTTGGTTTTTCTCCTTCTGCAAGAACTACAATTCCTCCGTTTTTAACAAAAGTTTTTTCAGGAGAAATTCCTAATAAATTGTTTGCTAATATAAACTGAAAATTTATATTTGGAATCGAAACTTGTTTTAATTTTCCTATTCCATGATCTCTGCATATTTCTACAACAAAATTTTCTTCATTTTTTTGATCTGAAAAGATTCTATCTTGAAGATTCCCTCTTTTGTAATTTAATCCTCTTGATTCAGCAATTAAATCTTCTACATGAGAAGAGTTTTTTTCAACATATTTTATGGAACCATCTTTAAACATAATTGGAGCAATATTGCACATAGATTTAGTTTCAGATTCGTAGGCAAGTCCGGTCCCAGGCAGTATAAGTTTACCCTTTAAACACTTTGAGAAATCTTCAACCTTTTCTTTTAAATAGGATAATGGCATCATTTCTATTGAAGAAGATAGAGAAAGCTCTGGTCCAATGATTATATCTGCTTTAGTTCTGTTGGCAATTCTCATAACTTTTTCAAAATAAGATTGAATATTCTGCTTTTCCAAATAGGAAGTTTTTTGTTTTATTATTGCAATTTTTGTATTATTTATCATATTTTAAACAAATTTGTAAACTATATAAATCTTGCTTTTTGTAACTACTTTAAAGGAACATAGTTTTTAACAATGGATAATTTTATAAAACATTTTTGTCTATTCTTTATATGAAGGGAGAAAGTATATTGAAAAAAGGGGTTCCTTTTTCTAAGCATCAAAGAACTTTTGGACAGAAAGCTGCGGATAATCTTACAAAATGGGCTGGAAGTTGGAATTTTATACTCTTTTTTTCTTTCTTTCTTTTTTTGTGGATTTTAATGAACGGTTATTTTTTGGTAGTTTCTTCAGGAGGGAATTCTTTTGATCCTTATCCATTTATACTCTTAAATTTAATTTTATCTTGTTTAGCCGCAATACAGGCCCCGATTATTTTAATGAGTCAAAATAGACAAAACCAACTTGATAGGACGAGGATGGAATATGATTATAAATTAGATAGAAAGGCAGAAAGAGAGATAAATCATATTCAAGAACAATTGAATAGAATAGAAAAAATAATTCTTAATAAAAGATAAAATTGTATGCTTTCTAGAAAAGATGTTTTTGTAAATGCTAAAGTTAAAGAGACTAGAAGGTTAAGGAAAATTATAAAAAGTGATTAATAAAATTTTATAAGAGTCTTTTATTTATTTCTCTTGAAAAATTATGCAACATCTTCTCTTTTATTATTTCTTTATTTTCTTTCCATTCTTTATGTCCAAGAACCCAGCCTAATTTTACAAGTGCAGTTTCAGCTAGCATGTCTTCTAAATAAATAATTCCTGTTTCTAGCATCTCTCTTCCATTAGAATAAACTAAAGGGTTTGTTCTTCCAAATATACACTGAGTTACTCCACAGACAATCATTCCTTTATTTTGAACTTCCTTTAATTCATTTGTCCAAGAGTTTCTAGCTCTTTTACTATGGACATGTCCTAATGCTCCCATTTCAATTATAATTCCTTTGTATTTCTTTTTAAGATAGTGGTCTAAGATATCTGGATTTTGTCCAGGATAAAATTTAATTAGGGCTACATTTTCTTCAAAATTTATTTCTGCTTTTACTTTTTTGTTATTTCTTAAGTTATAATCAGAAATTTTTTCTATTCTATTCGGAAAGATTTTAGCAAAAGGAGCAGAATTTATTATTTTGAATGCATCTCTTTTTGAAGAATGCATTTTTCTGACTTTAGTTCCGGGCATTGCATAACAAAAATCATCATTTTGAGAAGCGTGCCCAACTATCATCACTTCTGCAATATCAGATATAGCAGCTAAAGTAGCACATTGTAAGTTTAAATTAGCATCACTGCTTGCTCTGTCTATACTTCTCTGAGAATAAGTTAAAACTACAGGTTTGTTTAAATTTTTTAACATAAAACTTAAAGCAGCGCTTGTATAATGTAAAAAATCTGTTCCATGAGTAATAATTATTCCTTTTATATTAGAATCATTAAGCAGGTTTTCTGCTATCTTTGCTATTTTTTGCCAGTCTTTGAAGTCCATGTCTTCTGAAGCTTTCATAAAAGGAACTTCTATTTTAGTTACATTTACTTTTTCGAAGAGTTGTGGGTAGAATTTAAAAAGACTTTCAGGACTTGTAAGCCAATCCACACCACCTTTTCTAGGATTTAGTCGAGCGGCAATAGTTCCTCCTGTAATAATCATTGCAATATTCGGTTTCTCTTTATTTTGTTTTATTTTTTCTATTTCTTTAGGAGTGCTTGCTTTTTCCAGAAGGACAATTTCAAAGATATCTTTTTTATTGAAGCCCATATTATAACCTGAGCTTAATTTTAAGAGGAGTATTCCTTTTTCTTCAGAAGGGCTTTCAAGTAGAACTCCTTCATATTCTTCCTTAGAAAGAATTATTTTTATCTTGTCTCCTGCGTTTACTTTTTCATTCATAAAGAACAAAAAATAGAGAGGTATAAAAATATAATGATACTTTATTTGTAATAGTTACTACAAGGAAGTTGTAACAAATAGAAAGATTTATAAATAATAATTTTATAATAAAATTATGACAAAAATATTAAGGATAGGTGGAGATCGTTCAAAGAGAACTTTTCACTATGGAAGGGACGATAAAGGAAGAATACTTGAAGATAAAATTTGTAGATTTTCTTCTTTTTGCCCAGATATTATACAGATGAATAAAAGTCTTGAAGAAGGTGTTCCAAAAAAAGACCTATTAGAGCAATATGACGAAGTTTGTACTCATCCTGTAGGTTATGAGATGAGAAAGAAAAGTTGCATTATGTATCAAAAATTTTTGGAAATATCTGGTCCATATGAAAAAAATAGAAAACTTGAATATTATCAAAAAGTATTAGGAGAAGAGTTATGGAAAAAGGATTAAGCAAAAAAGAAATGAATAGAAGAGCCTTTTTAAAAGCGACAGGTGTGTTTCTTGGAGCAGGTCTTGGATTTTCAATAATGAGTGGAATGGAATATATTTTAGAACAAGGTGGAATATCTAATCTTTTAGAAAAAAAATTAAAAGAAAAAGAGAAGGAGTCTTTTAAGAATTTAAAAAAATACCAAATTGGTGAAAAGGAATATGTTGCTAAACCCTATGATAGTTATTCAAAAATAGTTAGTCAAGATATAGAAAAATACTCTTTTTTAAATAATTTTGATGGAAGTGATTTAAGAGGATTTTACAAAGATTTAAATGATAATAAAGAAATGCAAAAGGGTTCTAAATATATTCTTCCTGTATGGAAAAAAGACTAAGTCTTTACAAAAATTAATAAACGCTTTCTCTTTAATTGAATCATGGTAAAGATTGGATTAGAGATCCATGGTTATATTTTGACAAAGGAGAAATTATTTTGTGATTGTAATTCAGATCATGGAATAAAATATTTTAATCCAAACACAAATATTTGTGAGATATGTACTGCACAACCAGGTGCAAAGCCAATGCTTCCAAATAAAACTGCTGTTGAAAAAGCAGTTCAAATAGCACTTATTCTTGGATGTAAAATAAATCAAAGAGTAATTTGGCAAAGAAAGCATTATAATTGGCCAGATTTGCCTAAAGGGTATCAAAGTACAATTTCAGGTTCTCATGCTATTCCAACAGGGGTGAATGGAAATTTTTTAGGAATAGGCATAACTGAATGCCATATAGAAGAAGATCCTGCAGCATGGAATCCTTTAACAGGAGAAATAGATTATAATCGTTCTGGAAGTCCTTTGATAGAAATAGTAACTGAGCCAGAATTTAAAAGTGCGGAGCAAGTAATAGAATGGTTAAAACAACTTTCTGCTACTCTGGGGTATATAAAAGCTATAGACAAGAATTCTGGATTAAAAGCAGATGTTAATATTTCAATTCCAGGAGGAGAAAGGGTTGAAATAAAAAATATTAACAGTTTTAAGAATATCAAATTAGCTATAGATTATGAAATAAAGAGACAAGAAAATGAACTTCCAATAAAAAAAGAAACAAGAATGTTTGATGAGAAAAAAGGAGTTACAATAAAAATGCGTTCTAAGGAAGAAGCAGATGATTATAGGTTTATTTCCGAACCAGATTTACCTTCTTTAATAATAGAAAAAATTGAAATTGAAAAAATGAGAAAAGCGCTTCCAGAAATACCTCTGGAGAAAATAACCAGACTTGTAAAAAAATATAGAATAGATAAGAGTTCTGCAGAGGTTCTTGCTAAAAATCTTGAAGTTGCAGAATTTTTTGAGAAAGTTATTGAAAAGATAAATCCTAAAATAGCTGTTCCATGGATAACTGTAGAATTATTGAGAACATTAAATTATAATAAAAAAAGTCTTGATGAAGTTGAAATAAATGCAACACATTTTATAGAGCTTTTAGAATTAGTTGAACAAAATAAAATAACTGAATTAAAAGCAAAAGAAATACTAAATAAGTTTATTCCAAAATCTTTTTCTCCAAAAGAAGAAGCTAAAAGCAATATGAAGATTTCTGGAGAAAAAGAAATAACCAATTTTGCAAAACAAATAATTAGTGAAAATAAAAAAGCAGTTGAGGACTATAAATCTGGAAAAAAGGAATCTTTGAATTTTTTAATAGGACAACTTATGAAACTAAGTAATAAACGTGCAGATTTTAAAACTGCACGAGAAATTCTTGAAAATATTTTAAAGTGAGGTTACAAGAATTTGAAGTCCAATTTCTTTTATTTTAAATTACAAAATAAATTCATTAAACCAACTCAAGGTTTAAATAAAAATGAGACTGCACGGATTTGAACCGTGGACCCCCGCCTTTCTGATAAATTTATTATCAGAGCGGTGCTCTAACCAGGCTGAGCTACAGCCTCTCATTTCTTTGAATTTGGCAAGCTCATCTGGTTTAAATTTATTTTCTAACCAGGCTGAGCTACAGCCTCTCATTTCTTTGAATTTGGCAAGCTCATCTG
>CAZAGO010000021.1:5197-9214 GCA_964485045.1 Candidatus Woesearchaeota archaeon
TCTAACCAGGCTGAGCTACAGCCTCTCATTTCTTTGAATTTGGCAAGCTCATCTGGTTTAAATTTATTTTCTAACAAAAGCTCTTTGTGAGCTTTAGTTAATTCGTCTTTTAACAAGCCGAAATAAACCAGGCTGCCAAAAGTCTTTCAGACTTTAGCTGCATCGTTCATGTATTTCCGACACAGAGCAACAATCTTTCATTTCTTATTATATAAGATATATTTTAGATTAAGAAGAGCTTATTTAAAAGTTTTTATCTTAATTTTTTACACCCAATTCAAGAATAAGATTTTCTTTAGAGAATTTGTAACTTTTGATTGGAAAATCTATAGGGATTATTTTTTTGTATGCTTTCTTTTTTGAAAGGGCTTTTAATTCTATACTTTTTTCAAGCTGGAGAATAGAAATATCCTTTATTGAGTTTACTCCTGGAAGTTCTACCTCATAAATTACTTTATTAGAAAGCCTTCTTACTTTAGTAAGCGGTTCTTCTTGCATAAGGCTTGAAAATTTTTTAGCTTTATCTTCTGAAAGAAAGACATTGACTTTTTCTCTTTTCTTATCTGATTGTTCTTGGGTATTTTGTTTTATTACCTGTTGTCCTAAAGGTTTTCCACTTAAATCATTTATTCTTATTTTTGGAGGATTATTTCCCGAAGTTGATATGCTTATGCTTATACCTTTCTTTTCCCCCATAGGCGCTTTTTGAATATTCTTTTTTAACTCGTCTTCTATCACTTTAAACTGGCTTCCAAAGTCTTTCATTAGAGAATTAAATATCATATTAAATCCAGGCATATTCATCTCTGGAAAAAGGGTATCCTCTCTTCCAAGCATACCCCACTCTTCTTTTTCAAAACTTTTTAAAGAAAGACCACAGCTAGAGCAAAAGGAATCATCCTTATTCACGCTTTTTCCACATCTTTTACACTTTTTTTTCCCGAACATCTTCATAAAAAAGCTTTTTTCTTTAAATAGCTTTTGGCTATTTTCTTAGATAACTTCTTATAGAAAGGATATCATGGACCCCTCCAAGGAGCGCAGGTTTTGCCTGTTTTAGTATTACTTTTCCAAAGTTATTATTTTTAGTTTTTCTAATTTTTCTTATTTCATTTATTTCTGTAAGAAAGAAAAAAACTACAATCATTCTTGCTATAGCTCCAACAAAAAATATTGCAATAATGGGTTCAATTATAGACACTTTCCAATAACCTATAAGAATAGCTCCAATTCCTGCACCTAAGAAAATACCTATTCCTCGTACCATATTATAATACGATACAGCAATTCCTCTTTTTTCTGGGCGGACACTGTCATATATAAAATTTCCAGTTGAGAGATTAAATCCTGCCCAAGAGATTCCTTCTATTAAAGATGGAACTAAAAGGAGATATAAAAAAGAAGGTTTTATTATCCATAATATTGGGATAGTTGGGATTAGTATTGAAGTTAAACATAAAACAAAATAGTTTCCATATCTATCAGCAATTCTTCCCCATAGTTCTAATATAAATAAAGAAAAAAAGGTTCCAGCATAAAGAATAATCATGTATTCAACATAGGTAAATTTTAGATTTCTTAATAAGTATATTGCTAAAAGTGAAGATGAAATTGCAGAGGAAAATCCTATTAATCCCCTATATATTGTAAATTTTCCAAAATTATTCTGAGTAGATTTTTTTATAAATTGCCAAAAAGAAAAGTAATCTGTTTTTTTTATCTTTATTTTTGGTTCGTATACTTTTTTTATGCTGTGATATGAAAAAAGTCTAAATACAAATGCTAGAAGAAATAGAAGTATAAATCCTTGAATATTTTTTCCTTGCGCCTTGAGAAGATCCAAAATAAAAGCAGAACAAATCACGAGAGATATTGAAACTATTCCTAAAAGCATAGTTCTTTTTGAAAACCATCTTCCTCTATACTTTTCATTAATCAAATCTCCAGTCCAAGAAAACCAAGAGGGGTAAAGAAAATTTACGATAATTGCGTGCATTGAAAATAAAATTAAAACCATAAAAGGGAGATATTTTACAAAAATATTTTTTAAAAAGAGAAAACATATGAGTGCAAGGAAAAGCCAAACAAATGCTTCAAGAAGAATGGATTTTGAAACTATCTTTTTTCTTGAGACTTTTCCAATTTTTTTTGAACCAATTATTTGACTTAAGGGACCCAAGATTCCTGGAATTGAGCTTAAAAGCGCAACGAGAGAGTTGCTAGAATTTATTGCAATTGCAAAAGGAGAAACATATTCCACACCTACAGAATCTTTTGCAGAATTAAAGATTCCTTCTTTTATGTTATATCTTCTTGCCTCTTTTTTTAATTTATCAGATTTCTTTTTATCCATATCATACCTCTTGTAAATAATTGTTTTTTGATTTATATAAATTCTTTGAGATAGTTTTTTATATGATTTATTGTTTATCTTTTTATGAAACAAAATAGATTTTATGTAACTACTCCTATATACTATCCTAATGACATCCCTCATATAGGGCATGCGTATACAACAATTGCAGCAGATGTTTTATCTAGATGGAATAAACTTATAGGAAAAGAAGTTTTCTTTTTAACTGGGACTGATGAGCACGGAAAAAAAATACAAGATACTGCTAGAAAAAACGGTAAAAATCCAAAAGAATTTGTGGATGCTTTAATTCCTAAATTTAAAGAAGCCTGGAAGGTGTTAAATATAGACTATGATAAATTTATTAGGACAACGGATAAGTCTCACGAAGAGGTTGTAAAAAAAATCCTTCAAAAAGTTTATGATAAAGGAGATATTTATCTTTCAGAATATGAAGGATATTATTGTACTGGTTGCGAAGCATATTACACTGAAAAGGATTTAGTTGATGGTTGTTGTCCAATTCATAAAACAAAAATAGAAAAATTAAAAGAAGAGAGCTATTTTTTTAAACTATCTAAATATCAAAAGCCATTACTTGAGTTTTATAAAAAGAATCCTTATTTTATTTCTCCAAAGAATAGAAAACAAGAGGTGATAAATAGAATTAAAGAAGGATTGAAAGATTTAAGCATTTCAAGAACTAGTTTTGATTGGGGAATTTCAATTCCTTTTGATAAGAAGCATGTTTGTTATGTTTGGTTTGATGCTTTGTTTAATTATTACTCTGCAACAAGAGAAAAAGGGAAAGAAAAATTTTGGCCTGCAGATGTTCATCTAATTGGGAAAGATATTTTGTGGTTTCATACTGTTTATTGGCCTGCTTTTTTACTTTCTGCAGAAATAGATCTTCCAAAAAAAGTTTTTGCCCATGGTTGGTGGACATTTGATAAAGAAAAAATTTCAAAGTCGAGAGGAAAAGTCATAAATATTAATGACTTGGTTTCAATTGCTGGAGTAGATTCAGCAAGGTATTTTTTATTGAGGGCTGCACCTTTTGGAGAAGATGGAGATTTTTCCGAGATTGCTTTGGTAGATAGGCATAATAATGAACTTGCAAATAAACTTGGAAATTTAGTTTCACGTATTAGCACTCTTGCTGAAAAAGAAGGGATTGAAAAAACTAAAAATAATCTTCTTAAAAAATTAAAATTAAAGAATATAGAAAAATTAATAGATAATTATGAGTTTGATAAGGCTTTAAACGACATTTTCGAATTTATTGATTTTTGTAATGAATATGTTCAAAGGAATAAACCATGGGAAACACATGATAAAAAAGTGATTTATGAATTGGCAGATTCAATCAAAGTAATTGCAATTTTACTTTCTCCTTTTATTCCTTTAACAAGTGAGAAGATTGCAAAACAATTTAATTTTGAAATTAATTATTCTGAAATTTTAAATCCTTTAAAAATCTCTAAATTAAAAAAATCAGAAATTCTTTTTAAAAAAATAGATTTGATGGATAAAAAAAATGAAAAGTTTAATAAATCTTATAAATTTGAAGGAATTGTTAATATGGCAGAAGTAGTAGAATTTAATGAGTGGGAAAAAGTTGATTTAAGAGTAGCTCAGATAAAAAAAGTGGAAGAGATAGAGAA
>CAZAGO010000022.1:0-9050 GCA_964485045.1 Candidatus Woesearchaeota archaeon
ATGCAAGATCCTTTAACTGTTTTAAAGAAACCTCAGAGATTTTCTTTTCAAAATCATAAAATGATTCGGCGCAACCCATACTTTCATAAGCAATTAAAGAAAAAAGTTGAGATTGAGAATTCTCCATAGACAAATTATACTGGCTAATTAATTGTTCTTTTATTTCATTTAATTCTTTTTGACTTAAATTTTTTGAAACTTTCTCAAATTCTTGAATAATTATTTTTTTTACTTCTTCTACATTTTCTTTGGTTGTTCCTATATAAATAAAATTATATGCAAAATTTTTTCCCTCTTCACAATTACCTTTTACCGCATAAGCAAGATTTCTCTTTTCTCTTATTTCAGAAAAAAGTCTAGAAGACATACCATCAGACATAAGACAGTTAAGAACTTCGGCTGTATAATTTTTTTCTTCTTCAAAAGAAGTATGATATGCAAAAATAAGGCTTGCTTGATCAAGACCTTTCCTTGTTTCAAATTTAGAAAGATTTTTTTTATTAAATATTGGTTTTGGAGGTTGTTCACCTTTTTTATTTGTAAAACTCTTTTCTGCAAAATTTACAAGAGTATCAAAGTCACAATCTCCAACAGCACAGAGAATAATATTATTTGGAACATAAAATTTCTTAAATCTATTTACTAAATCTTTTCTTGAAAAAGAATTCATAGTTCCAAAAGTTCCAATTATATCTATTTGAAAAGTTCCATCATAAAGTGTCTTTGTAATTTCTTTTAAAGCATGCATCTGAGGGTTATCATGATACATCTTTATCTCCTCAAAAATAACATTTCTTTCTTTCTCCATTTCTTTCTTATCAAATATAGGGTTTTTGACCATATCACTTAAAACATCTAAAGCAATTTTTATATGATTACTTGGAATCTTACACCAATAAGCTGTTAATTCTTCAGAAGTAAACCCATTTACATCTGCTCCTCTTTTTTCTAAATCGTTTGCAATGTCTTTAGCACTTCTTTTTTTTGTGCCTTTGTATAACATATGTTCAATAAAATGAGATATTCCTTTTTCATCTAAGGATTCATGGATTGCTCCAGTCTTAACAGCAAAACCTACACTAACAATGGGAAGATCTCTCTTTTCTAAAATAACGGTCATTCCATTGTTTAATACTTTTTTAAAAAATTTAGGTTTTTTGAAAGTCATTTTAAAATAAAATTCTTTCCATTTAAATAACTTTTTCTAAATCATACCCTTTAAATTAATTAGAATACCTCTTTATTCTCAAAAGTTTTTTTAAAAGAAATATATCTTTCTCCATTTATCTCAAAATCGTCCAAAATTTCAAAATTTTCATTTATAAATTTTAAAATCCAACCCCTTTGAGCGCCAAACCTCTTTCTAGAACCCAAACTCTTCGTAGCAAAACTCAAAACTAATTTATCACAAAGAGGAACAATTTCATTAAGAAGCTCTTTTGAATAATCTCGTTTTAACACCTCAAGGGAATCAATTACTTTGAATAAAAAGATAACTCTTGGTTTTTTTTGTTTTTGAATAAGTTCTTTAATTTTCTCTAAATTAAATAAGCTCAAATGATATGCTCTTGCTTTTTTAAAAAAATTATTTTCTTTAAAAAATTCATTCATTAAATTAACAAATTGTCCTATTCCTTCAACACCTATATAATTTGTTTGAATCCCTCCTTCTAAAAAAAAAGAATAGCTCAACCCATTTATTCCTGCACCTAAATCAATAACACTTACTTTTTTGAAATCTTTTAAGCATCTTGAATAAATTTCCTTATAAAAAGGGCTTCTTTCTTTTGTAGACTTATGCTTAGAAAAATACCAATCAATAGATTTTTCCTTAGAAGAAAAAACCTTTCGGCTTGAAAAGCTTGAAAAAATTTTTCTTAAAAGCTGCCTTGTTAATTTAACTTTTTGATAATCATTAAGATTCTTTTTTTCAAATTTAGATAAAGCTAAAATAACATCTTCCTCTGGTAATTGGGAAAACTCTTTTCTTTCGGTTATCCTTTCTATTAATTCCTCCCTATTCATTAACTTTTTAATATCTGTTGATTTAAATATTATGTGAATATAAAATGCCAATAAATGCTCACCCAGAATATCTCTCTGCAGAAAAAGAATACTTAAGTGCACAAAGTATTGATGAAAGAATAGACAAATTAAAAAAAATGATTTCTTGCGCTCCGAGTCATAAGGGGGCAGAAAAACTAAGAGCTCAGCTAAGAGCAAGATTAAAAACTCTTTTAGAAAAAAAAGAAAAGCTTAGAAAAACAGGAAAAAATTCAAGAAACACGATAAAAAAAGAAGGCATGCAAGCTGCAATTATTGGAAAAACTAACACTGGAAAGTCTTCCTTACTTGCGTGTTTAACGAATGCCTCACCAAAAATAGCCGAACATGAATTTTCTACAAGAAACCCCCATTTGGGAATAATGGAGTTTGAAGGAATAAATATTCAAATAGTAGATCTTCCCCCAATAGAATCGGAATATTTTGATAAAGGTATTGCAAATAACGCAGATATTCTCCTTCTAGTCGTAAATTCTTTTGGGCAAATAAAAGAATTAGAAGAAAGACTAGAAAAAGCCACAAAAAAAAGAATAATTGTTTTTAGCAAAGCTGATTTGTTAAATGAAGAAGAAGAAAGAAAAATAAAAGCCACACTTTCGTCTAAGAAATATAATTACACTCTTTCTTCTGTTTTTACAAAAGAAGGGATAATTGAAATAAAAAAGAAATTATTTGAATGTTCCGAAAAAATAAGAGTATTTACAAAAGAACCAAAAAAAGAAAAATCAAAAAACCCAATTATTTTAGAAAAAGATAGTTTAATTAGAGATGTTGCAGAAAAAATACTAAAAGGGTTTTCAAATAAAGTCCTAGAAACAAAAATTTGGGGCCCTTCTTCCAAGTTCCCTGGACAAAAAGTTGGATTAAATCATAAATTAAAAGATTTAGATGTAGTTGAATTTAAAACAAAATAAAAAGTTAAATTGCTAATTGAAATAATCATTTTCATTTTTTTTGGAATTCTTCTTGGTACATTTACAGGCTTAACACCTGGAATACACATAAACCTTTTAGGAGCAATATTAATATCTTTTGCTTCTTTTTCTTTTTTACAAATAAATCCAATTTATTTTGTAATCATCATTGTTTCTATGGCAATTACACATACTTTTGTTGATTTTATTCCTTCTATTTTTTTAGGTTGCCCAGATACTGAAACGGAGCTTTCCATTCTCCCTGGACACGAAATGTTAAAACAAGGAAGAGGGTATGAGGCAATTGCGCTTGCTTTGTATGGAGGATTAGCAGCTCTCATAGTCTTTATTCTTATTTCTTTTCCAACAATAATAATCATCTCAAAAATATATTCTTTTGTATCCAAAGGCATCCCTTATATTCTTATTTTAGCTTCTGTTTTCTTAATATATACTGAGAAAAATAAATTTAATGCTCTTTTTGCATTCTCACTAGCAGGTCTTCTAGGTTTATGTGCACTAAATGTGGGCTTAAAAGAACCTCTTCTTCCCCTTTTAACGGGTTTGTTTGGAAGCTCTATGATTATTTTAAGTATAAAAAATAAAGTAAAAATTCCTGAACAAAAAATAAGTTTTCCAAAAATAAAATCTTCTCGCCCTTTATTTGGTTCTTTAATTGCTTCCTTTCTTTGTGGATTTCTTCCAGGGCTTGGAAGTGGGCAGGCGGCAATACTTGGAAACTCTATAGCAAAAACTAATGAAAAAGAAGAATTTTTATTTTTATTAGGTGCAACAAATGTGTTAGTTATGGGTTTCTCTTTTTTATCTCTTTATGCAATTTCAAAAACAAGGACAGGAGCCGCTGCTGCAGTAATGGAATTAATTGGACAATTAAATGTAAAAAGCCTTATTTTAATCTTGATTGTTATACTTATAAGTGGAATTATTTCTTTCTTCATTTCAATATTCCTTTCAAAATATTTAATAAATAAATTAGAAAAAGTAAATTATATTTCGCTTTCCAAAGGAATTTTGTTTCTTCTAGTTGTTGTTATTCTTTTCTTTTCTGGACTAAAGGGTTTTTTTGTTTTCATAGTCTCTACCCTTACAGGAATATATTGTATTTCTCTAAAAGTCAGAAGAACGCAAATGATGGGCTGTTTATTGGTACCTACAATAATTTTTTATCTGATGAATTAAAACCACTTTGCCAAAGCCTCTTGTTTTTCTAATTCTTTTCCAAATATACTATCAATGTATCTTTTAGTAAGCTCCAAATTCTGCTTTATATAATTTGAAAGTTGATACTTATTTGTAAGAGATATTGCTATTTCCAAATACTTCTTAATTCCCCCTTCATGAATTGTAAAAATTATTTTCCCTTTTTTACACTTTGGGCAAACTCCTGAAAGAGGAGGACGCCTCATAACTTCGTTACACTCAACACATCTAAACCCTTGAGTTGAAAATTTTCTTAAATTACCTTTTATATCTCTAAGAAAATGCCTATCAATTATTAGCTTAGCAGTATCTGATGTGTCCACTGCCCTTATCTTTTCTACAAGACTCATCTGATGATCTACTTTTTCTTGCATTGTTGCTAAAAGTTTATAGGAAGAACAAGAAATTCCTTCGTTAAAATTCGAAGTATCATGAGTAAACCCAACATTTATGAAAGGATCTTTTCCCTCTTTAAGAATCTTTTTAACAGTATTAATACTTACTAAAGAAGAGTGTTCTCTTTTTTCTGCTAAATTATAAAGATTTAAAGGATATTCTTTAAGAAATTCAAAATCTAAAATTTGATCATCTACTTCTCCTGCATCTATTTTTGAATTAAGAACTAATGGAGCATCTTGCGTTCCTCCACGATGCCCTGGTAAAAATTTTCTTGAAAAATTCAGAAGAACATCTCCTAAAAGCATCAGTGCAGCCTCATCTCCATCACAATCTCTTCTTATTGCTGCATGCATATAAGGGCTAGCAAACAAACCTAAAGTATTTGAAAAACCTATAAACCTACAAACAACCCCTGCACAATTATGGGGCGCCATACAAACTCCTAATTTTCCAACAAGATCTTCCCTTTTTTTAATATTATAAAAAGGCTTCATTTTATAAAAACGAACTAAAAGTTCATCTATAAAATTACAAACCCTTATAAAAACATCATCAGCCCTTTCATCTGGAGATTCAATATAGCTTGGAAGAAGAACATCGTGAGGCATAAGTTCTATTATCTGTTCTTCACTAACTAATTCTTTTCCATCAATGTCTTTGTCATAACCTAGCTCTTTTAATTTTTCAATACTTACAGAAATTTCCTTTGGTTTAAAAGAAGTTAAAGGGAGTTCTGTAGCATCAAACCTAATTGTTCCATCTTTATTTACTTGAAGATTATATTTTGCTCTCAAAATCCCCTTACAAAGATTTTCTGCAAAATGTTCTGCTGAAGAAGTTCCACGAACTGCTTTAATTAATGGAGGCATTTCCGAATCTTCTAATTTTAAAAGAGATTTAGCATTTTTAAGATAATAAGGAAGATCTATTGAACGATTATTATAAGAGACCCCTTCTTTTTCTGAAATAGAAGATTTTTTATTAAAAGAAATATCTCCTGTATCATAAAAATAAAATTGTTTCACACATTCTTTTCCACAAACTTCACATGAAGGATATATTGTTTCTTTTTTACAAGAATTACAATAATAAAGAGGAAAATCACTTCTAGAATACCCTGCTTCACAAGCAGATTGTATACTTCTTAATCTCCCTCCTTGACTCCCAACAGGAAACAAAGAATTTGGGCTACCAATTAATTTTCTTAGTTTTGCTTTTTCTGGACGACCCATACGAGAACCAATAAAATCGCCAGCTTTATCTTTTATTTCATATTTTGAAAAAGAATTTAAAATTTCCAAGACAGACATATCTAGATTATATTTAAAAGATTCAAGAAAAGAAGAAATATTTTTTTCCTTACCCAAATCTTCTAAGGAGATTCCAAGATTTAATAAAAAAGCTTTACTTTCTTCCTCAGAAACAACCACATTTTCTATAGTTACATCGTGCTCCAATCCAATTAGTTCAAGCGCTCTTTTCCCAAGAGAAAATTTTTCCTTATCTGTACGAGTATAAGGTAAAATAATTTTTTTATCAACTTTAGAATATTTAAGCCAATCAAGAAGGCCTAAAAATTGCTCTTTAGAAATTTGTGTCCAATAATAAATATATTTTGGATAAAGAGGAATCTTATACTTTTCACTTAATTCTATTGCTTGTTCAAACGAAACATCAAGAAAATTAATTTTTTCTGCAAAAGATAAATCCTTTTCTTTCAATTGCAAATACCACCACTCTTCCACATATCCTGGTTTAATCAATTTTGCATTTCTATTTACAACATCACTTAAAGGAAATAAAATATCTCCTAAATAAAGAATCTCTTCAACTTCAGAGTATATTTTTTTTGCAATTTTTTTATCATCTAATTTTTTAACGCTTCCATTTAAAAGTTTTACAATTGGTCCTTCAATTGAATCACAACTAGTAACTGCTGTACCTTTTGTTGGTTTTTCAATCTTAAGCTGAGTACCCATAGCAATAAACCCTTCTGTAATAGCCATAGTTGCAGGATGAAGAGACGCTGCACTAAATCCAGATGTCCTACCTCTTCCATATCTAAATCTAAATCCTCCAGATCTAGAAGGATGCCCAAAAACAGGTCTTCCAGCAACTAAATCTTTAATATAAGTCGGAGGCCCATCTTCACTTTTACCAACAGTTCTTTTTTCATGAATTTTTATATATTCTTCTAAAAAATTAAAACCTGTAGATTTTATTCCATCTTTTTTGGCTTGATTTAAAAGCCTAAATCCTTTTGCAGCCTTTTGAGCAAGACCTTCTGCAAGAATAAGACAAAAACCACTTCTCAAATAATTAGTATCAACTCTTTCAAGATTTTTATAATTTGAAACTTCTAAAGATTCCGATGCTTCTCCAGCAATTTGAATTGGAAGATGTTTTGCTAAAAAAAGAATTTCTTCTTCAGTAGGCATATATTGAAGATTTGTTATTCTCTCATGAAAATCAAATATTTCTGCAACAACCCTTTTTATTTCGTTTTCAGTAGGGTCATATGGGGAGTATCCAAATAATTCTCTAAGATAGTCAATTAAAATTAAAACTATACAACTTGCCGTTGTCCCAGCACTCCTTATTGGGCCTGAAAAACTTGCCTCAAGGTAATCTTTATTATCTTTTGTTTTCCTTAGTTTTAAACCAGTAAATCCTTCAATTGGCGAAGAAACAACACCCAAAGTAGTGTATGCAAAACCAATTCTTATTCCAGCATCCATTGCTTCCAAAACAGAAGAAAATTTACAAAATTTTTGCTTTGCAACCTCTTCTGCAATTTTAAAAACAACAGTTGTGTGGAGTTTTCCATATTCTTTTTCTAAATCTAAAATTCTTTTATCTATCCCAGAACCCATCATCTGAGGATAAATTGTTGAAATTAAACCTACAACTTTTTCAGCCATACTCATTGCGAGAGGGATTTCTACTTTTTTTACTGGATCCAAACCTTTTTTTCTTGCATCTTCAGATAGAGAATATATTTTATCTACTTCTTTTCTAAGATTTTTGAAATATTGTTCTGTTTTCATTTTTTTATACTAATTTCTTCTTCTTGTTCTTCAAAATCCAATATCTTTACAACCCTTGTTTTTAGATTAAGCATAGGTACTTTACAATGGTCGGGAGTATTTCCAAATTTTTCCTGATAAGGTGTTAAACCTTCCCAAGAAGAGACACAAATACCTAAAATATTATTATGATAAAAAATCCCACTTTTATGAATATGCCCTGTAACAACTATATCTGGAACATTTTTTATAAAATGAAAATCTTTTTCAGATGGAAAAAATTGAACAGAAGAATGAGTTGGTGCTAAATGTCTATTTTTTAATAAATAATCTACAATTAATTCTGGTTGGTTCATTGCTCTAGCTTTAATTAGCGATGGAACATTTCCTGCATAATAAGGCAGCGAAAAACCATGATAGATTAAAATATCAAACCCGGAAAAATTATTTTTAAACCCAATATTTACTTCAGAAGGATTCCCAACCAATAAAACATTTTTCATATCATAAAGAGCCCAAGCGTATTTTTCATCAAAAACTGGTTGGGGCTCCATAAGCCTAACCCCATCATGATTTCCTGGACAAATAATTATTTTGATATCTTTTTTAATTTTTTTTAAAAGATTGGCAACCCCAGAAAATTGCTCTTCTAGATCAAATAAAATTAAATCTTTTTCCTGATTTGGGTAGTTCCCTATCCCTGTAACTAAATCTCCAACAATAAAAAGATATTTTATCTTATCAACTTCAGGTGTATTTGGGACTTTTCCATTTAAATAATCTATAAATTTTAAAAAACTACTCTCCAAGAAACGTTTACTACCAAAATGTAAATCCCCTATAAAGAGAGCATATTCTTCAGAAGGAGAATGTTTCCTTTCGGTAATAAAACAATCTGGAAAAATTATATCTGTTACAAAAAGAATTTCATTATTACCAAAACCCTTGAAGCCCAAAACAGAATCTAAAGAAACTTCCTCCGCTTTCTTATAAAGTTCTTGATTATTTGGAGTAACAATTACTCTCATTTTTCCGGTTAAATCTTCTATCTCAAAAAGTATGCTTTTTGTTTTTGTTACTTTCTTTTCACTAACCAGACCAATTATTGAAAAAGACTGTCTTGTACTAGACAATTTATTTATAGAAACCAAATTCTTCATTTCTACATGTTCTTGTAACACTTTCTTCATTTCATAGAGACGATTTCTTAAATATAAAACAAAATCTTTGACATCGATTTTTTTATTTAGAATAGGAAAAGAAGAGAGCACTTTTGCTTGGTTTTCAATAAAAAAATCCTCTTTTATTTTTTCTTTATCTTTCAATTCGACCTCTATTGATAATTCCTTAGAAATTTCTATATTTAGACCAAGTTTAATTTTAAAAATTTCTGCATGTTTTTGCTTTTCTTTAGGTAATTCTAAAA
>CAZAGO010000023.1:0-9000 GCA_964485045.1 Candidatus Woesearchaeota archaeon
TTCAACTTGAGAAGGATTGCGAAAAAGTTTTAATTGAAACTAGAGAAGATTTTCTTCCTGAAAAGATAAGTGATAAACTTGATTTTGATTTAAAAGAAATTGAAAAAGTTATTCTAAAAAAAATGAAATCTGAAAATATTTCTGAAAAAGTTCAGAAGATTTTTTTGTCTCTTCAAAAAGTTAAAGGGGAGGCTTTCTTAATTGGGACAATATTTATTTCTAATATGGGAATGATTTCTTTTGAAATGGAATCTTCAAGTAAAAAAATAATTTCATTTAAAAAGAAATCTTTTTTAGATTTTTTTAGAGTATTAAAGAAATAATTATTCTTTTTTAGCAATGAACATTATTTTCATATTCTTGCTTAAAATTTTTTCTATTTTAAATCCACATTTTTTAAAATCTTCTATAGCTTCTTTTTCAGAGTATAAATAATAGTACCTTTTTCCTTTATCTTTCCATTTTATTTCTTTTTCTTTACTAGATTTTTTGAATCTCTTGGATTCTTTATTCCAGAGAGAAATGAATGCTTCTGTTTTTGGTTTTAGAGTTTTGAACAATTCTTTTATTATTCTTTTTCTATTTTCTTCTCCTTGAATGCAATGTAATGAATCTACAAATATGGCTGAATCAAAAAAGTTTTCTTCGAAGCACATAGAATTCAAATCTTTTGTAAAAAACTCTGCGTTTATTTTTCTTTTTTTTGCTTTTTGTTTTGCAAGAGAAATCATTTTTTCAGAAAAATCTACTAAATACATTTGTCCAGACTTTATTTTTGTTAAATGTCTTCCTGCTCCGCTTCCTAAATCTAGGATTTTTCCTTCTTTTGTTTTCAAAAAATTTATTACTTCTTTAATTGGTTCTTCTCTAAAATCTTTCCAATCGTTTGCAATGTCATTCCATACTTGTTTTTGAGATTCCATATTAGTTATTATAAAATTAAGTTAAAAGGTTTATCTGTTTTAATAAAATTCACAAAGTTTATAAACTATAGCAATTATAGTTGTTATAGAATGAAAGTAACTACAATTCAATTGAGCGAAGAATTAAAGGAAAAGATTTCTTCTTTTGGTTCTAAAAATGAAACCTATGATGAAATTCTAAGAAAAATATATGCTCTTGCAGTCAAAGAGCAATTAAGAGATTTTTTGATGTCTTCTGAAGGTTTTATCTCTATAGATGAAGCGATTAAAGAGGCAAAGAAGAAATGGCCAAAGTAGAAATTCTTGAGTGTTTAAAGAATGAAATATTGGAGAAATTTAGGGAAGAATCTAATGAAATTTTTAAGCTTATGAAATCTCTTGAGTTAAATCCTCGGAAAGGGAAAATTATTGGAAGTTTCGGAGGAATTATAATCAAAGAGCTGAAGTATAAATCTTTTAGATTTTATTTTCTAACTGATGGGTTCAAAATAAGATGCCTTGATGATAAGAATCTTGCCGAATTACTTATTAGGTTTGTTAGAATGTCGGATAAAAAGGCTCAACAAAAAACAATTGAAGAAATAAGGAAAATTCTTCTAACTATTGGGGTTAAAGGATTTTTTTAGTCTCATCTATTTCCAAAAGAATTTAATATACTTTTCCTTTAATTTTAAAATGCTAAAACCTAACAAAAGTGAATTAAGAAAACCAACAAAGACTATTTCAGGAATAACTCCTGTGGCAGTGATGCTTCCTCCAAGAAAATGTGAACACGGGCTTTGCACTTATTGTCCTAATCTTGGTGTTCCACAGAGTTATACTCCAAGAAGCCCTGTTGTTATGCGTGCTTCTGTGGTTGATTATGATTCTTTTGAACAAGTTCGCGCAAGAATGAAAGCTTTTGAAGCAATGAATCATAAAACCGATAAAATTGAAATTATAATCATGGGGGGGACTTTTTTACAATATCCAGAAGAGTTCAAATCTAATTTCATAAAGGGGTGTTATGATGGGCTTAATGGTAAAAAATCAAAGAATTTGCAAGAAGCTCAAAAAATAAATGAGACGGCAAAACACAGATGTGTTGCACTTTGTGTTGAAACTCGTCCAGATGTTTGCGTAGAATATATTCCTCAAATGAGAGAGTTTGGAGTAACTCGTGTAGAGTTGGGGGTTCAAATTTTAGATGATTTTATTTATGAAAAAATAAATAGAGGACACAAAATAAAAGATGTTATTTTAGCTACAAAAAAATTGAAAGATAGCGGTTTTAAAATAGGATATCATATTATGCCAGGACTTCCTGGAAGCAGTTTTAAAAAAGATTTAAAACTTTTTAAAGAAATATTTTTGAATTCAAAATTTAAACCAGACCAATTAAAGATTTATCCTTGTCAAGTAATTCCTGGTTCAGAGATTGAAAATCAGTATTGGAAAGGGGATTACATACCTTACGATAAAAAACAAACAATAAAGATTCTTACTTCTATGTTAAAATTAGTCCCGAGATATTGCAGAGTGATGAGAGTGATGAGAGAAATTCCTCCAGAGTATTTAGTTGCAGGAGTTGTCAATATAGATTTGAGAAAAGATATTGAAGAAGAACTTAGAAGAAAAAAAGCTAAGCTTAAAGAAATAAGATATAGAGAAATAGGTTTTGCATTAAGAGATAAAAGAACTATAGATTTAAATTTAAAATTAAAAAGAACAAAATATTGTGCTTCTGAATCAGATGAATTTTTTATTGAAATTGTTAATAAGGACGATTTAATTTTTGGTTTATTGAGGCTTAGGATTGTTGGAAAAATAGGGGTCGTAAGAGAGCTTCATGTTTATGGAAAGACTTTAAATTTAGGAGAGAAATCAAACACCGCTTCACAACATCAGGGATTAGGGAAATGGTTAATGGGAGAAGCAGAAAGTATTTGTAAAAGAAAGAAATGTGAAAGAATTTCTGTTATTTCAGGAGTGGGTGTAAGGGAGTATTATAAAAATCTTGGTTATAAACTAGAAGAAACTTATATGGTTAAAAATATTTAATTTTGAGGAGTATATCCCGCTCTTCTAACTCCAGAGCTTATATATTTTGGAATGTTCTTTAGGTTAGAGGTTATTAGGCTTATTTCAAATTTTTCAACATTTCTTACTTCTTTTAATTTTGTAAGCATTATTGTTGAGACTAATAATCTCACTATTCCACTTAAGAGCATTACAAATAAGATTGGTTTTAATCCTATAATTGGATATGGAAAAGAAGAGACAAGCCCTCCTAAAAGAGCTCCAATAAATACCCCCGTTGCTGTTGTTATATTATCATAAGCAATGCATATAGCTATTCTATTTTTAGTTACGGCATCGTATACAAAATTTGCAGATGAAAGATTTAATCCAGCCCACCAAAATCCAGAAAACATTTCTATTATTATCAAATATATCACTAGAATAGTTTTACCATAGCCAAAGAAGATAGGAGATAAAAGCCATAAAAGAGGAATAATTCCAACAAATATTCCAGAAATTTTTATTACAGTTATATTTCCATATTTGCTAGCAAATTTTCCCCAAAAAGGAAGTGTTATTACTGTAAAAAATATAGAAGAGACTGTAACTAAAGTGAATTCATAATAATTTAATCCTAAATCTTTCAGCATATAAACTGCAAAGAAAGGTGATGCAATTGCGGTTGCGAAAGAAATAAGGGTAGTAAATATAACAAATTTTCCAAAATTATTATGACCCATTTTTTTGAGAAATTGTAAAAAACTAAAATAATATCCTTCTGAATGAACTATGGTAGGTTCATATTTTTTGTTTATAAGATATGCCGAAATTGCTCTTCCTGCAATTGCAATTACAAAGAGTATAACAAATCCTATGAAAACTCCCGTTTTTTTGAAATGTTCTAAAATAAGTCCTGCAATAAGCATACCTATTAGTTCAACTAATGTTATTATTTTTGTTCTTCTTCCAAAATATTTAGATGGGTTTTCTCCCAAGAGATCTTTCATCCAAGAACTCCAAGCGGGAGCATAAAAGGAACCAGCTAGTATAATAAGTGTGTAAATTAATAATAATAATATTGAAGAAATAATAGAACTTAATCCAAAAAAGAAATAAAATATTCCTACAAGGATTAAGGGTAACCACATAATTGATTGAATTAAAGCGCTGAAAAAGACTATTTTTTTTCTTGGAACTTTTTCTATAAGTTTAGAACTGGATATTTGAGAGAGGGTTCCTAGTAAAGCAGGAAGAGAGTTTAGTAAACCTATTACTGTATTATTTGCCCCCATAGCAAGAGCGTAAGGTGTGATATATCTTACACCAAAACCTGCCATTATTCCGTTTCCAGAACCTTCTTGAATGCTTAATTTCTTTGATTTTTCTTTTAAATTTTCTTCTTCTTTTTTAAAATCAATAACCGCATCACTCTCTTCTTTGTTTTCCATTGTAAAAATCTTTGTATTTTTAATTTGAATTAGGTTATCACTATCCTCCTCTTTTTAAGCTTTTTTCTTGAATAAATTAATTAAGAAATATTTTTATTGGATTATCTTTATTTTTCCTTCTTGCCAATCTCTTAAAACCGTTCTAGCAGTTTTATCTTCTTCAACTTCTCCACCCTTTTTTAGAAAACCTTTTCTTTTTCCAAGAATTTGTATGAAAGATTCTGGATCTGAATTAGAATCTATTTTATAGAATTTTTCGAAAGTTCCTGGAAATTCTTTCATTAAATCTGAAACCACCATTTCAGGTTCTCTTACCTGGCTATATCCTCTTCCTCCTAATTTGGTGTGTTGAGTAATTGCTTCTCTTTTTATTGCAGAATATTCTTTTTCAGGAATTATTCCAGGACTATCAATTAAAAGTATTCCTGGAGAAAGTCTGAATTTTTGTAAGCCTTTTGTGAATCCTGATTCAGAGGCGGTTTTTGCAGAATTTTTTCCTATTAGAAGATTAATAAGTGAACTCTTTCCAGTATTGGGATATCCAATAATTCCAACGTTTATTCTTTCTTCTTCCTTTTTTATTTCTTTGGCTTTTCTTTTTATAAAATCTCTTAGTTCTTTTATTCCTCTTCTGAGTGTGCAAGAAGTAAAAACGCAGGGGCGTATCTTTTTGTCTATCTTTTTTTCAATTAAGTCAGATTTGTTTAAAACATAAATTATTTTTTTATTTTTTTTCTTTATTATTTTTTCAATTTCTTTATTCCTTGTTTCTTCTGGAAATCTTGCGTCTAATATTTGCAAAATAATATCTGAGTTTTCTATTATTTTTTTTGTTAGTTCAGGATATTTTTGCTTTTGTTTTCTTATATTTCCTATTTTTCTTGTTCTTCTTGATGAAAAACTGTATCTTGGTTTCATTTTTTATAAAGGAGATATTTGTTTAAATACTTTTTTTAAATTTGTAAGAAATAAGAGGTTTTTCATAAAAATTCTTACAATTATTTTGTTAAATTTAAAGAGGATAAAGATTTATAAAACTTGGATGTCCGATAAAGAGATGAATAGTGAAATAAAAGTTGAGATGATGAAGGCTGTTTCAGAAGTTTTGAGATTAAAAAAGAATAATAAGAATGCGGATCACGAGTCTATAATGGTAGGTATGGATAGTTTTATTCATAAAGTTAAGGATAAAGATTCTCGACTCATGATGATTGTTGCTGCTTCAAAAACTCTCGATACTCTTGAAAAAAATTCTAAGATGGGTGAAAAAGAAATTATGAAAAAGCTAGTCGGAGAGTTTGATTCTATGATTGATGGGGCTAAAAATCAAGATTGATTGGAAAGTTTTATAACTTCTTTCTATTTTATGGATTAATGGATAAAAGGGGCTTTTTTCTTGCGGAAGAAACGCTTAAAATAGTTGTTGCAGTTATATGTATAAGTTTTCTTATTTTTATTTTGGGTAAGATGTATTATAGCTATTCTGTTGATAAAGAAGAACAGCAGGCAAAGGATACTCTTGCTCATATAGAAAGCGAAATCAATTCTATGAAAGAAGGGGATATTAGGGAGATTATGGTTTATAGTCCAGGTTATTCTATAGTGAGAGAACAAATTGATTATTGGATTTTTATGGGTTTTAATAATACAAATAGGCCCAAATACTGTGTAGAAAAAAAATGGGAAGGTTGTTTATGTGTTTGTAAAAATATTTGGGTTGAAGCTTTTAAGGGATATGAAGAAAAATGTGGAGTTTGTATTTTATCTGATAGTAAAGGTTTGTCAAAAATTAAAGTAGATTTTAAAGAGCTTCCTTTAGCACTTTCAGTTAAAAAAATGGATAGCCAATTAATTGTTAAAAGAGGCTAATTGAATTTTTGTATTATAATGGGTGAACGCCCCGACTGGACTACGACAGGACGTAGGTTGTTAAGAAGAGGATTTTTATATTCTAAAAATTAATCAAGAGATAAACTAACTTTCAAGGATTTGTCTATTTGATTTATAATAAAATTATCAAGAACTCCAACTTTTTTTATAAGTCTTATATTGTCAATAGTTCTAATTTGATTAAGCATTATTGTTGAATCTTTATCGAGTCCAGAATCCTTTTTTGAAACAAAAACATTGGTTGGAAATTCTTTCTCAAATATTTTTGAGGTTATTGCTGCAATGATCGTTACTGGAGAGTGTTTATTTGAGATATCGTTTTGAATTATTAGAACAGGTCTAATCCCTCCTTGTTCACTTCCTTTTATAGGTTCTAAATTTGCAAGAAAAATTTCTCCTCTTTTGATAATCACTTTGTTACCATTCCCAATTATCTAAATTTTCAATAGATTCAAATTCTTTGGTTATTTTTAAACTTTCTTCAGCCATAACTTTGCAGCCCTCAATAAGTAATTGTTCCTGTTCTCTTTGGCATTTTTCAGCAATTTTCATCAAATTCAAAATTACTTCTTCATAAGTTTCTTTATTTGATTTTAATCTATCCAAGGCATTCTTCACATTTTCATTAAGTTGAATTGTTGTTACCATATAACTATAGAAGGACTATAGTTTATAAATTTTATGTTTTTATAAGAAGTTAACCTTAGCTTGAACGCCCCGATCGTCGACTGGAGCATCATGGCGCATTGATGGGTGAACTCTTCGGGATTTTTATAAGATTAATTATTATTTTATCGTTGATGTTGTGTGATGGAGTCTATTTCTAAATCTTGTCGAGAAGAGCACAGCCCCAAAGTATATGAAAAAAAGAGAAGATTTATATATAGCAATATTACTATAATATTATAGTAAAATAAATTAATATAAGATGATTAAAAAAAGCGAATTAAATATCATGAATCTCTTTAGAAAGGACATCTTTCTAAAAAAAACAATAAGAGAGATTTCTATTATTCTTAAAAAAGACTATCCTAATACTTATAATGCAATTACAGAACTTGAAAAAGAGGGTTTTTTAAAAATAGAAAAAATTGGGAAATCTAAATTATGCTCTGTAAATTTGAGTCAAAAAACAATATCACTCCTTTCTTTTTTAGATGAACAGGAATCTTTTGATGCAAACATTCCAAATATAGTCAAAATACTAGATTTTAAGGAATTTGAAGAAGATATCTTGTTAATAACAGGGAGCTACGTTTTAGGAAAACAAACAAAGGCTTCAGATATTGATTTAGTGCTAATTGTAAAAGGAAAATCTTTTGAAAAGCAGAAATTGTTTGAAAATCTTACTTCTTTAATGATTCCAAAATTTCATATTCTAGTTTTAAGTTATAAAGACTTTACGGATATGCTTTTGGACAAAAAACCAAATTTTGGAAAAGAAATATTTAATAAAAGACTAATCTTCAAAAATACAGAAAGATATTATAGTCTAATAAAAGGGGCAATTGAACATGGATTCAGAGGTTAGGCTTTATTTGCTAAGAGCAGAAGATGAATTTTTATTATCTCAAAAGGATTTGCAAATTTCAATAGATAATAAGATTAAAGACGTTTTAGGCATACCAAAAGATAAGACATTTTATTATTCTGTGATAAGCCATGCCTATTATTCTATTTTTTATGCTGCAAAAGCTTATTTATTGCTTAAAGGGATAAAAACAAAAACTCCAAACGAGCATAAGAAAACTTTTAAGGAATTTAAGAAATTTGTAAAAGAAGGAGTTCTTGATAAAGAATTATTAAAGATATACGAAGAAGAGATAATAAAAGCGGATTTTCTTCTTAAGATATTTCAGTCAGAGAAAAAGAAAAGAGGAACATTTACATATCAAATGAAGTCAGAATCCAATATCCCCTTTGCAAAAGAGTCCATCGAAAACGCGAGAAGATTTATTTCAAATATTAAGGCAATAGTTGAGTAGTTAAAAAAACTTATTCTTTATTTTCAGAAATGATTAAATGCTCTTGCAGAGTGTTTAACGCCCCGACCGGGATTCGAACCCGGGTTACAGCCTTGAAAGGGCTGGATCCTTGGCCTCTAGAAGATCGGGGCTTTTTTGTACTTAATTTCCGGTCTTCTTAACATTTTTGTTTTTAGAAGATCGGGGCTTTGTTTTTATGTTATTATAATTTTATTTTTTTTACAAATTTATTTGAGTCTATTTAACTTAGGTTAAAAACTCTAAAGCTATCTCTATGAAAGAAAAAACTGGTTTTTAAACATAACTAAATCTTACTTCTTTTCTGGGATGATTATCCAGCATATGAGATAAGCAATAACTCCTGCTCCCCATAAAAGAGATGCTAAAGCCCATAAGATTCTTACCAGTGTAGGGTCTGTATCTAAATATTCTGCAATTCCAGAACAAACGCCTCCTAGTAATTTATCTTTCTTGTTTCTGTAAATTCTTTTTTTCATTTTTATAATTTTTATGAGCCTACACGGATTTGGGCTCTCGTAAACTCGGCCTGCATTTTGAATAAATTCAAAACACAAACAAGTTCAAATCTTTTATGAGCCTACACGGATTTGAACCGTGGACCCCCGCCTTTCTTAGTAAGTTTTTTGAACTGAACTGTGAAAAACATATTCCTAATGGAATAAGCTCTTATAAGAGCGGTGCTCTAACCAGGCTGAGCTATAGGCTCACATAGTATTGAATGAAATGAAATAC
>CAZAGO010000024.1:0-318 GCA_964485045.1 Candidatus Woesearchaeota archaeon
GATATACAAAAATATGAAAAAAATCGGAATAACAACTGATTCAGCTTCTGACTTAAAAGAAGAAATAATTAATAAATACAGTATAGGGATTGCAAAGTTTCAGGTTGATTTGCAAAAAATAAAGGATATTCCGGGAAATATATTTGAAAAAATGAGAAGAGCTGAAAAAGAAGGAATTGACAGTGGAGTTAAGACATCTCAGCCATCGATGGCTGAATACATCAACATGTTTAAAAAAGCGTTAGAAGACTTCGAAGAAGTTATACATGTTTCTATTTCTTCAAAAGTATTTTCTTTGATAGCCATCATCTGTCCTGC
>CAZAGO010000024.1:328-2446 GCA_964485045.1 Candidatus Woesearchaeota archaeon
AGGAGCACAAGCTCTTTTAATCATTAAAATGATTGATGATATTGAAAAGCAGCTAAAGTCAGATGAAATTATCAATAACTTCAATAAAAGAGTTAAAGAGGCTTTTCTGTTTTTTATGTATGACAATCCAAAATGGCTTAAAAGTGGGGGAAGGTTTCCTTCTCTTGCAACCCTAGGTCTCCAAAAAATTAGATCAATGAATATAGGGATTGTTATGAGAGTCAAAGGCGGAGTAATACGACCAATGGCAGTTAAAAAGAATATACAAGATCTAGCCACTCCTTTATTTGATGAATTTAAGAAATTTACAAAAAATACACAAAGGACAATCCTAGTGAAGCAAATAAATTAGAAAAATTATTAGAGCCATTAGAGAATGTAACCGTTTTATATTCTTCCGTAATGGATATTGTTTTAGGGTCACATGCGGGTCCAAACACATTATTAATAAATTTTATATATGAATAAAATAAAAATAATATTAGATTCGGCGGCTTCGCTTCCAGAAAGTTTAATTAAAGAAAATAACATTGATATAGTGTATTTAAAAGTAATTTGGCCTGAAGAAGGCATTAATGGAAAGATAAAAAGTGGAGAGCTTTTTAAAAAAATGAGAAATACTCTTGCGGATACTTTTCCAAAGACATCTCAACCATCAGTTGGAGATTTCAAGAAAGCTTTTGAGGAAGCTTTTGAAGATCATGACGAAATTATTTGCATAACAATAAGTACAGGCATATCTGGAACATATAATTCTGCAATGCAAGCAATTAAATTTATGCCAAAGGAGAAGCAAGACAAGATAATAGTTATTGATTCATTTAATGTAGATTCGGGGGAGGGTTTTATTGCTTTAAAAGCTTGTGAGCTTAGAGAAAAGGGAATAAATTCAAAAGAAATTGCTTCTAATTTGGAAGAATTCAAAAAACATGTTTTTATCGCTGGCTTTCCTGGAGATCCAAAATGGATCGAGAAAAATGGAAGATTAAGTAAAACCGGAGCCAATTTAATAAGGAGGCTAGAAAAAATTAGCATCAGACCCCTTTTAACATTAAAAGATGGTAAGGTTAAGGTAACTTCGCTGAAATTTAAAGCAAAAGATAAAGCAGAATCTTTGTTAAATGAATTAAAAGGAAAAATTAAGAATGAGGAAGCAATGGTTGCAATAACCCATGCCGACATGATGGAGGTGGCTCAAGACTTAAAGGCTAAACTAATAGAAAGTTGTCCTAATATAGAAGTTTTATTTATTGACGAAGTAAATCCTATTATTGGATGTCATTTAGGTCCAGACAGTATTATTTGTAATTATTACTTAAAAAAATATGATGCCTAACTATATTATAATTATTCTCCTCTCTTATTTAGTCGGATCATTTCCAACAGCTTTATTTTTTAACAAGTTGGTTAATAAAATAGACCCAAGGGAAACAGGCTCTAAAAATTTAGGAGCGTTAAATACGCTTAGAATTACAAGTAAGAAAAAAGGAAAGGTTATAGGGGCTTTGGGATTTTTGTTTGTATTTTTAGTGGATGCTTTTAAAGGAGCGTTTTCTATTTGGTTCGCGATGCAATTAATACCTGAAAATATTCTTTTGGCTGGAGTTTTAGCAGCGTTTTTTTCTATTTTAGGTCATAATTATTCAATCTTACTTAAATTCTCTGGAGGCAGAGGCGCTGCAACATTTTTAGGAATATTATTATTTTTAAACTGGAAAATGTTTTTCTTATGGCTTGCAATTGTTGTTTTATTTATGCTTGTTTTTGAACTATTTATTCCAGTTAAAACAAAAGAAAGTATTTTTAAAAGCGCAATATCAGATCAAATTATTGGAAGGTTGTTTGGAGAAGCAGTTGCCATAATTCCATTTTATTTTATAGAGCCATTAATTTTCTATGTATCTTTAGCATGCACACCTTTAATTGTGATAAGACATATTGACAGAATTAAAAAACAGGTTAAAGATTATAAAAAATGAACGAATACATAACCATCACAATTTTATTCATCGCATCATATATTTTAGGAGCAGTTCCTTTTGCCTATGTTTTTACAAAGCTATTTACTAAAAAAGACATAATGGAAATAGGCTGGAAAAAAGCTTCTTCCTCTAATGT
>CAZAGO010000024.1:2456-7450 GCA_964485045.1 Candidatus Woesearchaeota archaeon
TTTTGGTTTCACTTCACTTTTTTATTTGATGTTTTAAAAGGGTTTGCGGTTGTATATATTGCAAAAGAATTGGGATTATCTGTTTCTGTTCAGGCCATAGTAGGATTTTTAGCTGTTATTGGACACAATTGGTCCATATTTTTAAATTTTAAAGGCGGAAGAGGAATTGCTACTCTTTTAGGAGGATGTCTTGCCTTTAATCCAATCATTGGAGTAACTATATTGATTCCGGTTATTATTTCTGCTATATTATGGACTGCCTCAATTGGAACAATTATTGCGTATTTAACCGCTATGGCATGGGGGTATGCAATAGAAAATTACGGATTATTTCTTTTGTTCTTGCTATGTTTAATTCCTGTTGTTATAAAAAGACTATCCCCAGTAAATACCTTAAAAGGACATATTTTTAACCGAGTTGTATTTGACCAAGATAATGTGCCGCCTTTTAGAATTAAAAGGTAATCATCGCCCCTGTAGCTTAATGGATAGAGTACTAGGTTTCGGCCCTAGTGGTGTGGGTTCGACTCCTGCCAGGGGCTCCATAAAAATATATATAAGTGTTTTTAACTCGGACCTCTTGATTTTTTTAATTTTTTGTTTTATATTGTATAACAATGCCTTTGCTTAGTAATAAAAAACCAATTTTATTTGTAGTAGGAACATTGATTCTGATTTTTATTGGTTCAATAGCATTTGCAGGACAAGAGTCTATTGTGCAATGCGGAAATCCAGGACAACCATCTTGTCAAATCGCAGATGTATTTGAATTAATTAATAGGATATTAAAAGTTGTGTTTCCGATTATTAATGCAATTGCAATACTTTTTATAATTTGGGCAGGAATTAATATTATTTGGGCACAAGGTGATGATAAGAAAATAAAAGCAGGAAAAGATATTATTACAGCGGTTGCATTTGGAATTTTGATTATTTATGGGGCAAAGTTTTTAATAACAAGCTTTGTAGACGGATTTGGACTCAATGAAAAGTTTTTAGATCCGCTCAACAATGTAAAAGTTGAAGTTCCTGCAGATGAAGAAAATTAAGCCCCGTTAGCTCAGTTGGTAGAGCAGGAAGCTCTTAACTTCAAGGTCGTGGGTTCAAGTCCCTCACGGGGCACATAAAGAAAAAGTATAAATAAGACAACATATGTTAACAACAGAAGAAAAATTAGACATTATTAAAAAATACAATATTCACGAGACAGACACAGGGTCTGCTCATGTTCAGATCGCCCTTTTGACAGAAGAAATCAAAAGACTTTTAGAACACTTAAAAGAAAATAAAAAAGATAACCACTCAAGAAGAGGACTTCTCAAAATGGTTTCAAAAAGAAGAAAACTTTTAAAGTATTTAGAAAGCAAGGACGAAAAAACATATAAGGAGATTGTAAAAAAACTAGGTCTATAATTTTAGGGACCTTTTTTAAACTTTTATGAAAAGCAAAGATTTTGATATTGAAATTAATAATAAACCACTTACAGTGACTGTTAATGATTTTGCAGAAAGGGCAAATGGCTCTGTTTTTGTAAGGTTTGGAGAAACTACAGTTTTAGCCACAGCTGTAATGGGTGAAAACGATGTTGATGGGATTGATTATTTTCCTTTAAGCGTAAATTACGAAGAAAAGTTTTATGCAGGAGGCAAGATTTTTGGTTCAAGATTTACAAGAAGAGAAGGAAAACCATCAGATGAATCTGTTTTAACCTCTAGATTAATTGATAGAACCTTAAGACCTTTATTTGATAAAGATATTAAGAAAGAAGTAAGTATTACGGTAACACTTTTATCATGGGACGGAGAAACAGATCCAGCAATAATTGGCATTTTTGCAGCTTCTCTTGCTCTTTTAATATCAGATATTCCTTGGAATGGACCAGTTGCTGGAGCAAGAATTGGTGGAACAGAAGATAATTTAATTGCTTTTCCTAATTATAATCAAAAGAATGGAATTGATTTAATTGTGTCAGGATTAAAAGATAAAGATAACTCTGTTATCTTCAATATGTTTGAGGCACAATTATTTGAAAAAAATGAAGACGTAATTTTAAAATCAGTTGCTTTTGCAAAAGGTTTTATTGAAAAATTAATAGACTTTCAATTAAAAATTCAAAAAGAAGTAGGAAAGGAAAAGAAAGTATTAAAACAAAAAGAGGCTAACCCTCAAGTTGAGAAAGATATATTAGATAATTTTGGATCAAGATTTGAAAACGAACTAGACAATCATGATTTATTTAGCGACATTAAAGCTTTTCTTAAGGAAAAATATGAGGACTCTTCAATGGTTAATTATGGAATGAACTTTACCGAGAGCGTTTTAGAAAAAACTCTTCATACCATTGTTCTAGAAAAAGACAAAAGACCAGACAATAGAAAGTTGGATGAAATTAGAAACTTGCATGCAAATATCAGTTATTTGCCAAGAGTTCATGGATCAGGAGTATTTGAAAGAGGACAAACAAAAGCTTTATCAGTTTTAACATTAGGAGGGCCTGGAGAAGAAAAGATACTTGAAGGAGTTGAATTTGATGGAAAGAAAAGGTTTATGCATCATTACAACTTTCCTCCTTTTTCAGTAGGGGATCCAAGACCTAGTAGAGGCCCTGGAAGAAGAGAAATTGGACACGGAAGATTAGGAGAGAAAGCTTTAGAACCTGTTATTCCAGATGTAGAAAGATTTCCTTATACAATAAGAGTTGTTTCTGAAGTGTTGTCTTCTAATGGGTCATCTTCAATGGCATCTACCTGTGCAGCTTGTTTAGCTCTAATGGATGGTGGAGTGCCTATTAAAAACATGGTTTCTGGAATTGCCATGGGAATTATTGTTGAGTTAGATGAAACTAAACCTATTAAAGATAGAAAATACAAAATATTAACTGATATTCAAGGATCAGAAGACCACTACGGAGATATGGATTTTAAAGTTGCGGGAACAGATAAAGGTGTAACTGCTCTTCAAATGGATGTTAAGTTTGACGGAATTACAGAAGAAATGCTTAAAGAGGGTCTTGAAAGAGCCAAATTAGCACGAAGTCAGATTTTAGGAGTAATGAGAGAAGTTATTAAAGAACCTAGAGCTGATTTATCTCCATATGCTCCGAGAGTAGAAATGATTACTATTAATCCTGAAAAAATAGGGGATGTTATTGGGCCTCAAGGAAAGATGATAAACAAGATCATTGAGGAATGCGACGTTGAGATTGAAATCGAAGATGATGGAAAAGTATACATTACTTCAAAAAGTAAAGAAGGCATGCAAAAAGCTATTGAATGGATAGAAAGTTTAACCGAGGAAGTAGAAGTAGGCAAAATATATACAGGTATAGTTAAAAAGATTTTAGATTTTGGAGCCATAGTAGAGATACTTCCAGGAGAGGAAGGAATGATCCATATTTCTGAACTAGACAACAAAAGAGTTGCAAAAGTTACAGATATTGTTAAAATAGGAGATAAGGTTAATGTAAAAGTAATTTCTCTAGGAGATCAAGGAAAAATTAGCCTTTCACTTAAACAAGCAAAAAATGGACAATCCTCAAACAACTCAAACTGAAGAAAGCCAAATAATATTTGATAGAAACTCCATAAGGACCATGGCAAAGGACGTCAGGTCTCTTCAAGAAAAAAATACTTCTTTAAACCAAGAAGCATTTTTAGGTGATTTAAAGCAAAAAGAAACTATTGAAAAAGTAGAGCTTAAGATTGAGGAAAAAATAATTAAAGATGACAAATTAGGCAAAGAAAGAGAAAAAATACAAAATCTTATCAAAAGTCTAGACTTAACTTCTTCTAAAAAAGATAACGTTTTAAGAAATGAAATAGCTATTTTAGAAGAAAAAGAAGAAAGTAATTCTATAGAGGTTAAAACGCCACTTAAAACGACAGCTATAAAGGAAAGTGTTATTCCTCAAAAAGAAGAAGAAAAGCCAGTAGAAGTTAATATAGCTACAAAATTAAGCATAAAAGAGGCTGTCTTAAATGAATCCGTGCTTGATGCAAGGAATTCAGAAGACATTGCTGAAGATTTTAAAAAGAGTGATAATAAGGAGTCAGCAAGCGAGGACGTTAAAGAAGTGCTTATCCCACAAACAGACTTAAAAGATAATCTTGAAGAATCAAATAGTGCAAAAGATATTTTTAAGGAATTGCAAGAAGAAGGGGATGATAAAAATATCGAGACAGAAATTAGTTTAGATAAAGTGGAAGATGTGGCTAAAGAAGAGCCCATTACTCCAAAAACAGATGAAGAGAAAATTAAAGAAATAGAGGAGCAAATTGAAAAAGTAGAGCAAGAAAAAAGCGTAATTAGTGAAAAAGGCAAACCTTTTGAAGAAAATATTCAAAGTATACTTGAAGCAATAGAAGAAATAAAATCGGAAATTAAGAAAATTAGAAAAGACGAAAGAATTATCGAGGCAAAAAAAACTAATATAGAAGAAAAAGAAAGAGTGGCAAGCGAAAATCAAAAAATGGATATTGAAAAAGAAAGATGGAAAATAGAAAACGAAAGGGATAGATTAGAGCAGGAAAGGTATCAAAAAGAAGACGAGTTTAAGTCTTTAAAACTTCAACTAAAAGAAATAGAATTGAAAGTTGAAGAATTTAAACAAGAAATTTCTAATTTGGATAGTGAAAAGGAAGCACTTTTAAAAGAAAAGCAAAGTATTTTGCTATCTAAAGAAAAAGCTTCTATAGATGAAAAATTGAGTAAGTTGAACAATGTTTACGAAGAAACAAAAGAAAAGTTGTTTAAAAATAACGAAGATAGGGGAAAAATAGATTTAGAGTATAATGAAATTATAAAGCAAGAAAAATCCATTGAAGACGAAATCTTTGTACTAGAAAAACAAGATAATGAAACAGAGGACGTAATAGAAAAAAGAAGGATAGAAGAAAATAGAAGGCAAAAAGAGGAGGAAAGGAGGAGCATTGAAAAAAGAAGATGGGAAATTGAAGAAAAAATAAATGAAGTAAAACAAGAGAGAGAAAAAATA
>CAZAGO010000025.1:0-7352 GCA_964485045.1 Candidatus Woesearchaeota archaeon
TTTAAATAAATTAACTTTAGATAATTATGGAAAAAAATAAAAGTCTCTTATATGCTGAAGATGATGAATTTACTAGTTCACTAGTTCTAGATTGGTTTAAAAATTTTCTCCCACAAGTTAATGTTGAGTTGGTTAAAGATGGAATTTCTTTAGAGAATAAACTTAAATTAGGCCCAAATGGGTTTAAAGCAGTTCTTACAGACAATCAAATGCCTGGGCCAAACGGGATTCATTTAATAAAACGATATGCTAAACTTCCTGAATTTGAAAATATCCCTTTTATACTTTATTGTGGAGCTTCTTACTCAAATATTAAAAAAGAAGGGCTGGAAAGCGGGGCTTTTGCTTATCTGGAAAAATCTGGAGATTATAAACCGCTAATAAATCTTGTTAAAAACGTTTTAAAAATAGACTAAATTTATTTGGTAGTAATTTCAATTTTATCTTTTTCAATTAATATGGTGTGTTCTGTTTGACTTACTTTTGCTCCCGATTCTTCTACAAGTTGAGAGAATCTGTGAAGATTCCCATTCTCTTCCAATTGTTTTAATCCAATTATTGCTTTTAATCCCATTTTTTTTACTAACCATCTTGAGCAGAATGGTAAAGTTTGATATTCTTCAATTATAAACTCTAGAACTTCTCTGGCAATCTGACTTCTTGGAGTTTTATCTTCGGTGAGCATATATATTTCTGAAGGTCTACCATCTTTAATCTTTCCAACCCCGTCTGTTACAAAAGGTTCTATTGCTCTGATTCCTTCTCCTAGTGGGATTGTTTTATTGTTATCAAAATTAGGTATTGTTATTCCAGAGTGTACTTGGTATTGTTCTATGCTGTGTCCACATAAATTGACTATTGGAGAAAAACCTCTTGATTCAATTTCTTTTTGCACTTCTTTTCCTATTTCATTTAAGGGGATATCTTTATTTGAAATATTTATTGCTTTTTCAAGAGCTTTTTCCGAAGCTAAAATTAATTCTTTATTCTTTTCATCATTTTCTAAATCAATAGAAAATGCTGTGTCTGAAATCCATCCTTCTATGTGGGCTCCAAAATCTACTTTTAGCAATCCATGAGCAGTTTTTGTATCATCATAAGAAGGAGTATAGTGAGCAGCAATTTCATTTATACTGAGAGTTACTGGAAAAGCAGGTTTTCCTCCTAATTTCAAAATTTTTTCTTCTATCTTTTCTGCAATTTCTAAAAGAAGCATATCTTTTTTTATCATTCCTCTAGCATACTCTCTTGTTTCTGCAGCAATTTTTCCAGCCTTTAGAATTTTATCTTTATCTGTTAATTCTGATTTTATAGTGTTTATTTTTGAACTTGATTTAGAAGGCTTATTTTTAATAATTGGAGCAGAATTTGAATTCTTTATTTTAATTGACTTTTCTCCTGAACTTCTTCCAGTATTTCCACCATATTGTTTTTCAGTCATATCTTTTCCCTCAATCTTCGTGTTTTTGGAATAAAATTAGTTATCTTTTCTGCTGAAGCTTTACCGCACCCTAAAAAATCTTCTTTATATTTCATGACTAGGAATTGTTTTTTTCCTGTTGAAATATTTAATTCTCTTCCTTTTATCCAATCATCTTTTTGTTTTTCATTCATTTCAAATATACCTTTGTTTATTTGTTTTTTAAGAATTTGTGTTCCTTCAATACTTAATCTTATTTCTTCTCTTTCTTCTTTTGCAAAATATATTCCCATTCTTTCTATAAATGCAATTTCTTTTATTTGTTTTATTTGATTTTCATTCAAATTTCCTTGAAATAAAAATATTCTTTCTTCTCCCAGTTTAATTAGTTCTCCTGGTATTTTTTCTATTCCAAAACTTTCTTTTAGCTTCTTTTCAATTTCTTCTTTCTCTTTTGAATTGAATATTTTTAATTGGTAGCTCATTTTATTTTAATCTTCTTATTACATAGTATTGGAAAAACAATATCACTTAAACAGCAAGGAATTACTACAGAAATTATAGTTATTATAAATATTAAGAAGATTGTCAAAATTGAAAAATTTGTAGAGTAAGCAAAAATATAGAGTAATGAAGCAAAAACAGATATAAAAACATGAAGAAAGTGAGGAAGTTTTGTTCTTTTTGCAATTATACCTATACTTGAACCAAGAAGGGCTACAGCAAGCATAATTGCTGGTTTTTCTATTATAGGGAGATGAAAAGATATTGGAATTTTAAATAGTAGGCTTCCAAAATAAGGAAAAATTACATCAGAAATTGAACCAACTAATATTGAAATACAGATTCCAGTAATTAAGGAAAGAAAAATATTTTTTCTGTATTTATAAAAAATTGCTGCAGAAACAATGGCTGAAAAGAAAAGGTGTAAAGGATGAAAAATATAGAATAAAGAGGAAGCGTGAATAATTAAATTATTTTTTATTAATAAAAATGTAGTGAATATTATTGCAATAGCTGTTGCTGTTGCAGTAAATGGTAAGTGTTCTTTCAATTCGTTTAGAATATTTTTAAAATTCATTTTTTAATATGATTCTTTTTAATTAATTCTGAAGAAGATCTTATTTTATTTCCTAACCCATCAATTATTTTTATTCCTAATTTATCACATATTTCTTTTTCAGGGATATTTCCAGTATTTCTATCTCCCCCTTTTGCAAAAATTGTTGCTCCTCTTGAAACTGCTAAAAATTCTATAGATTTGCAAACGCTTGGATCATCATCTATTGAAAGAAAAACTTCATCTACACACTTTAGTGCTTTTACTATTTTTAATCTATCTTCTTGAGACATGAATGGCGCACTCCCTTTCATTTTTACTTGTTCATCATTATTTATAATTACAATAAGTTTGTCTCCTAATTCTTTTGCCATTTCAAGATATTCTAAATGTCCTACATGGAGAGGATTGAAATATCCGGAGGCGATTATTATTTTTTTATTCATTTTATTCTTTTAAACTTTGCAAGGAAAAATCCTTCAGTATTATTATCTTGAGGATATATCCTATTACTTTTAATTACTTCTTTATTATATTTTTTTTCATTCCATTCTGTTATTCCCGCGCGTAATCTAATTGGAAGGGAAACTTTTTCTATTTTTATTTTATCTTTAAAAGTTTCAAGCATGAAATCTACTATTTCTTCGTTTTCTTCTGGAGAGTGAGTGCAGGTACTATAAACAAGTTCTCCTCCTTCTTTTAAAACTTCAAATGCAGATTCACATAATTTTTTTTGTATTCTTGGCAATCCTTCTACTGTTTTTATATTCCACATAATATATGTTTTTGGAGTGCTTCTTAAAGTTCCTTCTCCAGAGCAAGGAGCATCAATAAGGATTTTATCAAAGAGTATATTTTTTTGTTTTAATTTTTTGCAAAGTGCTTCTCCATCTCTTTTAAGAATTATTGAATTTGTAACTCCGCATCTGTCTAAGTTAGATGCAAGAATTTTTTCTCTATGCATATTTACTTCATTTGCTATTATTGTCCCTTTATTTTCCATAAACGAAGCTGCTTGAGTCGTTTTACTTCCAGGGGATGCACATAAATCTAAAACTAATTCTTCTTTTTTTGGGGATAATGCAATTATTGGAAGCATGCTTGCAAGTTCTTGGATATAATAATAGCCTAGTAAATGTTCTAGAGAGTTTCCTAATTCTCCTGGTAAAAGTTCAGATTCCACAATCATAACTTCTGGATAGTCTTTCCAGGGTTGATTTATTTTCCAACCTTTTTGTTCTAATCTTTTTTTTAATTTTTCACTAGAAATCTTAAGGGTGTTGCATCTTATTGATTTTAGTATTGGTTTCTTTAAAAATTCTAAATATTCTTTAAAATCCTCTTTATTTGTAAGAAGTTTTTGCATTCTTTCTAGAAATAAGGGTTTTGGTTCTATATTTTTGTAGAATGTCATAATTTTAGTAAAGGGACAAGCATTAAATATTTTCCCTATTAAATCTTATATTATTTTTTTTAGTAATTTTCTTTCTTTTTCCTTTTATTCCAAAATAAAAAAAGAGTAATGAACCTAAAATGAGAAGAAAGCATAAATTATAAGACGTAAAGGTTGTATATTTTGATACTATAAATCCGTTTAGTCTGAATATGCCTCCAGTAAGAGAAATAATTAATCCTATTATTCCTATTGCAATAAAAGATATTTCATTTTTAGGTTCTTTTACAATTGTTTCAAGTTTTCCACTTGCTCTTCCTGCATTTTCTAGTATTTCTCCAATTCTTTCTAGTTCAGATTTAGTTTCTTTTGTATTATTTTCTTCTGATTCTTCAATTCTTTTTTTGTAGTTTTCTAATATGTTTAATCTTTCCTTGTATTCTGTGTTTTCATCTTTAAGTCTTGCAATTTCTTTTTCTTTTAGATATTTTGGGATTACTTTTATAGTTGATTTTGTTGCTCCATATGCCATTCCGCTAATAGTAAGAGTAGGAATAGGGTTAGAATGTATCAAGCTAAGATATCCTTTACCAAAATCTCCTAAATGGCTAAGAAAGCCTCTTCTATTTAATTCTTCTTCTCTTTTTTTTTGAGCTTCAAGTCTTTTTTTAGTCATTTCTTTAACTTGCTTTTGCCACTCTATATCTTCTTCAGCTTCAACAGCTTTCTCTCCATATAGGAGGACTTTAGCTTCTCTTTTGGTATAATCAAGTTTTCTTTGTAAACTTTTTTTTCCCTCTTCAAAATTATTTTTTCTTTCTTTAATGAAATCTACAGTTGGTCTTACGTTTGAATTGTAAATATTTTTTAGAGTCTGATATCCTTTTCCACCAAAATATCCAATGGTACCATAAACTGCTGTTCCTCCAGCAATTCTTGCACCAGATTTTAGAACTTCTCTTCTCGTGTATTTATTCTCTTTTTTTCTTCCCTCTTTTTTAGGCATTTAAAACTCCCCAAGAGTTTTTTGTCTCTTTCCCGCTATTACTTCTTGAATATTTATTCCAAAAACTTGAAAAATGTTTTCTACTGCAGGGAGCATTTGGTGATTTAAATAGTAATCCATATCATACTCTCCTTTTTCATCAGCAAGTTTTACTTTATCCCTAACTAATCCTTTTTTTCCATTTCCTTCAGCAATATAATAGTGAATTAAACTCCCTTCTTCCATAGGAATTTTTCTTTCAATTATTTTTCTTGCAGCAATTACATGAGGAGTAATCGCTTTGTATTCAGAAATATCCTTTTTTAATTGAGTTTTTATTATTATATCTTCTTTATTTATTTCTCTTTTTTTTATTTTTTTTATAACTTCTTTAGTATATTCAAGTGCTTTTTTTTCATTTCCCTCTTCTAGTATCTTTCTTATAACTCTATTTTGCATCTCTCTTGCAAGTTTGCACCAGTCTCTTCTTACCGTTTCAAAACCTCTTATTTTTAATTTTCCTTCTTTATCTATTAAAGCATATTTTTTCTTTGCTCCAGTTTTTCCTGCTCTGGTAGTAACCCATAACCCTCTTTTAAAAAATCCATCTAGTTCTAGAGTCATTATTCCTGGAAGATTAGAATTTACTTCTTTTAGCACATTTTTTATATCTTCTTCATTTTTATTTCCCATTAAAAAAGCGATAGAGTCTGTATCCCCGTATATTATTTTATATCCTTTTTCCTCTATATTTTTTATTGTTTCCTTGTTTAGTTTCCTTACAAATGCAAGAATTGCTGCTGAGGATTCTTTTGAATAGTATCTTGCTCCAAAAAAACCTATATAACCGTGAACAGATGCAGAAAGAACTTTGAAAGCGTTGCTTCTTGCTTTTGCAATATGTGAAGGGTTTTTTTTATATTCTTCTTTAAATTTTTTTCTCTTTTCAAATATTTCTTTTAGTAATTCTGGAAAAAATCCTTGTTTTTTTGAAAAATAATATCTTACTTTTCCTTCGTTTGTTTCTATCTCAGGAGATTCATAACAATCTTTTTCTTTTTTTTCAAGAATTGTCCCTTTTGAGATATTCATTGATATTATAATGCTTGTATGCATAGAAGTAAAATCAAACATTGCAATATTTTCATATAGTCCTGGAGAGGGTTCATATACAAAAGCTCCTTCTACCGGGCCCATTTCTTTTCTTTGTCCAATCTCATTGTACATAGGTTTTTTTTCTGGAATTTCGTTAAATTTTTCTAAGTTATGAAGGATATACGATTCAACATATCTTGAAAGTCCTGCTCTTGAAACTTCAAAAACTGGTTCTTGTACACTCTTTGTAAATTCTAGTATGTCTGGCCAAAATTTTTCAAATAATCTTTTCGTCAAATCAGAATCTTGAAGACAGTATTCATAATAATTTTCCCAATCTTCATTTTTTATTTTAGAAGAGTGTTTTAATTTAAAATCAGTTTTGCTGTCTCCTAAAAATTCTTTTGCAATTTCATTTAAAGTAAGGGTTTCAGATTGCATATATTGTGCATAGGCCGTTTTTATAAATTTGATTAAATCAATATGTACAATTCCATCTATTCTTCCTGAAAGGTTTATTCCTCTTGAAAATTTTGGTTGGCTTCCATCTAACCCTAATTTCAACTCCACTTTGTTTACTTCTGCTCTGGCTTTGAAATAAGGAAGATCAAAATTATCAGAAAAATAACCCACTAGGAAATCTGGAGATATTTTTTTTACATTTTCAACGAATTTTTCTATAAGCTCTGCTTCATCTTTGACGTATTCTACTCCTGAAAGTTTATTTTTTGGATTTCCCTTCCAAGTTATAACTTTTTTAAAATTGTCAGAAACAAGAGAAACCATTAATATTTCACCTTTTCCTATTTTTATATCATCAGTTTCTATATCATAAGCTAAAACTTTTGGAGAGAATTCTTTTTTTTCTATATCTTTGTGTTTTCTTAAAAGTATACATTGATCTGTTTCTATTAATTTTCCAATTCCTCCTATCTCTAGCGAATTACTTATTTCTTCTCCAGAGATTTCATACCAGTATAAAGGGTTTAGTTTTTTTTCAATTATATAATGAGTTATAAATCCTAAATCATACCCCCTTCTCTTTTCTATTTCTGGAAAATCAAGCTTGTCCGCGATATCATGCAAGTCCTTGTAGTTTGTGGCAAAAATTTTTAGGGCTTTAACAGGTTTTCCTAGAAAGTTTTTATCATGAAGTTCTACTTTTTCAACTCGGGTTTGTCTCCCTTTAACATCAAGAGTTATTTTTTCTATACCTGATATGAGTTCTTTTATTCTTTTTTCAGAGAGTTTATCTTTTAGAATAGCCCAGATATAAATTGGGCAAGTATCTATAATACATACTCTTTTTCCTTTATCATTCCTTCCTATTATTTTAATATAATTTTTTCCTTCAAAATCAAAGGAGGAATAGTCAATTGGAATGAATTTTGTATACATT
>CAZAGO010000026.1:0-199 GCA_964485045.1 Candidatus Woesearchaeota archaeon
ACTTCATACATATTCACAATATTCAAATTCTTCCTGAGGCTTTATGTTGTGAAAATTCCATACATATTCACAATATGTTGAAGCTTGTTAGAATTTTATTCAAAAAGATATTTTATGCTTTACAAAAAGTTTTATAAGTTAAATTCTATGTGAAAGAATATGCGTGGGTGTGCCGGAGTGGTCAAAAAGGTTTTACCAT
>CAZAGO010000026.1:299-6765 GCA_964485045.1 Candidatus Woesearchaeota archaeon
CCGTCATATTTACATAGAAGTGAAGTTATCGCGTGGGTGTGCCGGAGTGGTCAAAAAGGTTTTACCATCCGTCATATTTACATAGAAGTGAAGTTATCGCGTGGGTGTGCCGGAGTGGTCAAACGGGCAGGACTTAAGATCCTGTAGCTTAGTGCTTACGCAGGTTCGAACCCTGTCACCCACATAATATATTCCATGCTTCCAATAATTCTATAAAATTAGAAATTATAACTTTAATAGGGAAAAATAAAATTCCGCCTTTAAATAAGAGATGGAAAATAAAAGAATTATTTTAATAGTGCTGGGGCTCATCCTATTTGCCACTTTTTATTCCCAAATTGACAATTTTCTTAAAGAAGAATTTGAACAAATAAAATTTGCAAAAGTTGAAAGAGTTATTGATGGAGACACTATTATTGCTGAAGGCCAAACTATAAGACTTTTAGGAATAAATACTCCCGAAAAAGGAGAAAAGTATTATAACGAATCGAGATTCTTTTTAGAAAAAGAGATTTTAAATAAAACAGTCGAGTTAAAATTTGGAAAAGAAAAAAAAGATTTGTATAATAGAACTCTTGCATATATCTTTATTGCTGATAAAAATATAAATCAAGAAATGATTTCTAATGGATTTGCTAATGCTTATTTTTCTTCTGGAAAAGACTACTATTTTCCTCTTTTTCTAAAAACATGGAAGAGTTGTGTTGAACGAGAAATAAACTATTGCGCAAAATCAAAAAATATATGTGCTAACTGCATTATTCTTAAAGAATTGAATTATGAAAAACAAAAAGTTACACTAAAAAATATCTGTGGAATCTCTTGTAATTTAACAAAATGGAAAATAAAAGATGAGGGAAGAAAAAAATTTGTATTTCCAGAATTTATTCTTGAACCAAATAAAGAAATCTCAATAATTGTTGGGAAGAATAAAATAGAAGGAGTTTTAATTTGGGAAAGAGAAGATTATGTTTGGACAAAAGCAGGCGATACTCTCTTTTTAAGAGACCCTGAAGATAAACTTATCCTATGGTATAACTACTAAAAAAAGAACATTTTTTCTATTACAGAAATATTTATAAACACTTTTAAGTAGTCAATTATATCGTTAATTTGTTACTATTAAAAAATGTCTATAGAAAATAAAATTAAGGAAAAAAGTCTTAGAAAAAGACTAGTAGGATATTCTTCTAAGGGTTTAGTTGCAATTGCTCTTCTTGGATTAACTGCGTGTAGTACTCCCTCTAAAATACAATACCCTATTTTAGATAGAGAAGGAAAAAGAACTGAAATGTACCTTGAAGAAAAAGATTATCAAAAAATTGCTCAACAAGAAAAAATAATTGAAATACCAAATTACAAAGGATTTTATGTTCAGAGAGGATTAAAAGATGGTCATTACCCTATTTTTGATAATAAAGGTATAAAAACAAAATTACGTCTCGATGAAAAAACTTATCAAAAAATTTGTAATCAAAAAAAGCTTATTGAAGTCCCAGATTACAAAGGATTTTATATACAAATTGGAGAACAAAATTCTGAAAAAATAGAAGCAGCTGAAAAGAAAATTAAAACCTCTCCGCAAGAAGAGACTTCTAGAATAATAGAAGAAAACATCTCCGATAAAAAAGGATATTCTTTAGTTGATGAAAAGTCTTTCAACGATAAAACAATTGGAAAGCCTAATGTCGCTGCATCTTTTGCTAATAAAAATGAAATTGAAAACCCAATTAAAATAAATTACAAAGCTAAAGCAATAATTATTCCTTCAGAAGAAATTGAAAGCAAACAAGAGAGGTTAGAAGAAGAGACGCCTAAACCTGTTATAGTAGAATCTAAATTAACTTCGGATAAATATTATCCAATATTTAATAAAGAAAAGGAAAAGATAGGTCTCTATATTGAAGAAAGTCTATATAAGAAACTCTCAAAAGAAAAAAAGGAAGGGGATTTCTTTGAAATTCCTAGTCTTGATGGACTATACATTCAATCTGGAAAGGGAAAGCTAGCCTCTTTTTTAAATATTTTTTCAAGTGGAGGAAGCTATATGAACGTTTACTCTAAAGGGGGAGTTGTAGAGGGAATTTATGCTTCTGAGATAAAAATGCGAGATATTTGTTATAAACCTTTTGTATATAAACCAAATACATTCAAAGAAGAACAATCCTACGATGGAAGGTTCGAAAAAATCCCTGGTACATCTCTAGAACTCCGATGTGTTGTTTTTGAAGACCCAGAAAAATCTAACCCTCTTGGGTCTGGCGGTGGCGCTGGAGCCGGTGGAGCAGGAGGAGGCGCTGGAGGTGGAGGAGGTGCTGGAGGCGGTGGCGGAGCCGGTGGAGGTGGCGGAGGCTCTGGCGGAGGATAAATAGAATGGAAAATAATTTTATAAAAAGATTGAGTTTGATTTTAATTGTAATTCCTATTTTTTTAAATATACTTCCTCTTGTTTTTGCCACAGGAATTACTGAAGTAGACAACTTTTATGATATGTCCAATCAACCTTTAACGAATGTCAGAAATGTTTTCTATCATTGTTCAGGAGCTTATATTAATCCTCAAGGAGAGATGAGATGTACAAGTGTTGGTTCTCTTCTCTACGACCTAAACTCTGGTGCTTCTAATAGTATGATTTTTCAATATCCATATAATCCTTTATCAACTGCCTCAAATCCAGATTATTATGCTCAATATGTATTCAAAGATTGTTACATCCCTCATGATTATATTAAATATGTTTGGGGGCAGGGGGCAACTTTAAACTTTGATTATAATTTTTATAAGGTAAAATCTTGCCATTCACCAATTGATTCATTTAGTATAACAAATACAAATTATGCAAACGAACCAGTTATAATTAATATGAATGTTGTTGCAGAAGCAGATGCTAAAGGAGCTTTTAAAGATTATAATAATGGAGAAGTTTGGTATCCTCCATTTGGAGATTATACTACTGAAACAAAAATAACTTTCTCAGTAAGAGATAATCTTGGTAACCTTGCATACATTCAATCAAAAATAGTAAATATTTCTTGGGATTCTTCTATGAATGTTCAATTTTCATGGACCCCTTTAATTCAGGGAAATTATACTGCAAAAATGGAAACAGAAGTTATTGATTGTCAGTGTGAAAGCAATTTTAAAGAATCTTCTGAAAAAGAATTTCTTGTTTGGCCTGCAAGACCAAAAGATGAATGTTACACTATCCTTAATGACTTAGAAGCATCTCCTAATCCTGCAACTTCTGGAAATCCAATAATGATTAGTTTTAATAAAATAAGTAATTATGCGGACAATCTTTTTGCAAAAACTGCTACCCCTACAAATATAAGTTATGAAATAAAAGAAGGAACTATTCTTGTATCTTCAGGAAATCTTTTAATTTCTGCGAATTCAAATACAAATGACTATCAAAAAATAACGCTTCCGTGGACCCCCTCTCAGGGAGGAAATTATAATATTAAGATTACGGGAATCGCTCAGAGCCCACTTTGCCTTGGAAAAACAAACCCTGTAGATACCGCAATATTGGGTATTTTCGTAAGCGATATTCCTCAATATAATATCCAATTTAATATCAAAGATATTTCTGGAAATCCAATTAATCAAACAACAGTTATTTTAGATTCATTAACTGGAAATACAGATTCGTCTGGAAATGTAAACTTTAAAATTAACCCTGGAACATATAATTGGCAAGTTTCAAAAGCAGGGTATATCTCTCAAACCGGAAGCACAATTGTGAACGCAAATAAAACTATTTCAATAATCTTAGCTTCTTCAATCATTCCTGGAACCTTTCCTCCCATTTTAAGTATTCCAACTCAAAATTTATTAAAAAATTCTGGATATAATGATAATATTTTAAATCTTAAATCTTATACTACCGATGCTGACACACCTATAAACAATATTATTTATTCAATTATCTCACAATCAAATATAACTTTATTAAATTGTAGTATAGATGTAAATAAATATTTAGATTGTAATGTAAAAAATGACACAATTGGATTTAGCCAAATAACAGTCTCTGCTTCAGATGGAACAAATAGCAATCTGAATTCATTTTTTGTATATATCGGAACTTTCATAAATGGCACGACAGTAGAGCTTCTTTATCCTATTGGAGAAGAAAAATTATCCAAAAGTATCAATATATCTTGGATTGCACTAAACTCAGAAAATAATGCCTTAGCTATAAGTTTGTATTACAGTACAAATAATGGGACAACTTGGAATGTTATAAAAGAAAATGAAAGTAATTATGGAAATTATACTTGGAATACAAAAGCATATCCAAATGGAAAATACTTACTAAGAATAAAAGCTGTCGATATTATTTATGGAACAACTGTATACGATCAAACTCAAAAAGAATTCAGTATCTTTAATTCTGCAGGAACAAAGTCTAGTTCAGATAAAGAGAAAATAATAGAAATTTGTGAACCGGTATGGGAATGCTCTTCTTGGACTGATTGTTCTAACGGAATACAAACAAGAATATGTACCGATATTAATTTCTGTAAAAATTATTTCGAAAAAACATCTGAAGTGAGGAGTTGTGGAGATACTGAAAGAATAATTTTAGAACTTAAAACTCTTGAAAAAGTATCATTATTTAAAAAAATATTTATATGGATTCTTCCAATAGGTTTAATTTTAGTCTCTATTGGAATTATTTTTGCTCTTATTCTATTTAGAAAAAAATAAAAAGGGTTATTCATTAGCTTAAGTTATATGGGAGACATTTTAAAGGCAGTTATAATTGCTACATTGATTGCAGGAGCAGTGTTCTTAGTTCTGTTTTTTTCAATAAGTTATATCGTGGTTTTTTCTAAATTAATCCCTTTAAATTATGAATGGTCTGAAAAAAGCATTGATTTTTGGGATTTTAATAAAGATCCTGGTAAATATTTAGGAAAAAAAGTAGCTGCACAAGGAAAATTTAGACCGGAATCTGAGTTTTATATAGAATGTAATAAAACAATAGATACTCTAACCGATGAAGATGGATACTTCATAAAAGTTTGTGGAAATAATGAAGAGCTTGAAAAAGGAAAAACATATACTCTTAAAGGAAAAATTGTAAAAGATATTTCAAATGTCACAAAAGCAGAAGGTTACCTTCTTAAAGTAATTTAATTTGAATCTATTTTAAGCTCTTAAAGTAAAACCGAAAATCATTTAAACATCTATCTTGTCTTCTTTTCTGTAGACTAGGTTAGCGGGTTAGCCCTCCGCAATTGCAAACGGGCTTTATGGCAGACTGCAAGGAAAGTTGTGACGAGTGCGCCGAAAAGTCTTTATTGTACTGTTGACGTTCTGTCTGTTTTGATCTTGCATATGCGAAATGGGTCAGGCCTTGATCGGAGCAGCCCTAAACATTTGTTAAGGTGCTTAGCAGGTTGCAGGATCGAGGGAAAATAAAGGGTGCTTTTCTTCAATCTTGAAGCTTCTTTCCGAGTCTACACTAAAAAACTTGAAAAAAGAACCAAGCATAATTTTTTCTTAGAATCTATACTTCATTTATCAAACCCTAAAATTAATAAATGCCCTTTGTCTGTTTATTTTATGAATAAGAGGGGACAATATTATCTAGTCGTAGCAATTCTTTTTGTAGGAATTGCTTTTGGTCTAATGAGTGTTATGAATTCTTCAAAGACAGAAACATTTTCTAAAATTTATGAAATTCAAAAAGAAATTAGGTTGGAATCATCTAAAGTAATTGAATACTCTTCTAACACCGGAGATAATAGAATTGAGGATTTCACAAAAAATTATTCAAACTATTCTGGAAAAGGAATAAAGATTTATTATATAACTGGAGATTTGTTAGATCAGGAAGTTTATAATTATACAAATGGAGAAAAAAATTCTCTTAATTTTAATTTTGAAGAAGACACTCTAAATACAACTATAGAAGAAAAAGAGTATTACTTTAAATTTGAAAAGGGTGAAAATTTCCACTTTATAATAATTGAAGAAATGGGGGAAGAAAAATATCTTCTAACTGAATGAAAATGAATAAAAGAAATAAAAAAGGAGTTAGTGAAGTAATGGGTTATCTTTTGTTAATTTCTTTTGCAATCTTTATGAGTTTTATAGTTTATCAAGGATTGAAAACTTATGTTCCGGTAAAAGCAGTGGAATGCCCTGATGGTGTTTCTGCATTTGTACAGACTATAAACTGTACACAAGATGGAGAGAATTATGATTTGAGAGTTACTATAAAAAATAATGGAAGATATAATATTGCAGGGTATTTTATTCATGCAACTACTTCTCCGACTCAAACAGTCGCTTCTCTAAATCTAATTGATAATCTTAGAGAAGGGGAAGGAGGAGTTAGAATGAATAATGCAGTAGTTTTTGAAGAAAGAGCTCCTGGAAATTTTGTAAATATAAGCAGTTCGGTTTTTGCAAGTTTTGATGATATCGAAAAAGAAATTTATTCAATAGACAT
>CAZAGO010000027.1:0-6342 GCA_964485045.1 Candidatus Woesearchaeota archaeon
ACTATTGCTATCAAAATATTTGTTAAATTAAGCTTTCCTCCTCCTCTAACTACAACTTTTCCAGTAAGCCCTATTACTTCTAAATCATAATCTGTAACTTTTAATTGAATATCTCTCTCCGCTTTTTTATTCTCTCCATAATTAAGTATCAATTTTCCATCATAAATTCCTTCATTGACTCCCACTGTATCCCAATAAGCAGGTAATTTTATTTCCTCAAGGGGTTCAAAATCTTGATTTGGCGTCTTAAATTCTACAAGAGTGCTTCCATTCGGATTATAAACAATTATTCTAACATAAGTATCTTTTACTTCATGAGACCATTTATTTTGAATAAGTAATTCAAACTTAGCTATTTCTCCTAGTTGGAAATCTCTTACAACTACCTCTTTTATTTCCAAAAGAATCTCTCCAACTTCAAAATCCTTTAAAAAAGATTTTTGTTTGCCATTATACATAAGTGTAAGATTTGCCGTATACTTCCCTGAAGAAACATTTGCAAACCAAGTAGCAGAAAGTTCTTTTCTTTCAAGTTTCTTTAAAGATTCTTTTAAAGACTCTACAGACGCAATTTTTTCTCCAGAAGGAGAATATATATCAATAATTGCTTGAATTTCAGAAACATCAACTTTTCCTCTATTTGTTATAGGAATTAAAAATAAGGTATTACTTCCTTGTTCAGAAGAGACAATTTTAAATTCTGTTTCTATATACTCATCAGGATATGGAACATGAACATAAACTTGAGTTATAACTGCTAAAGCTGCACCTACAAATGTTCCGCTTTCTTTTACATCTTTTGAAACTTCAAGTGCTACAATCTCTGCTTCATATTTTCCAGGGTTTTCAAAATCTTGTGGGAGTTCTATAATATAACTAAAAGATTTTTCTTTTTCTGAAGAAGAAAAGTCTGCAAACTCTTGACTTAAAGTGATATACTGAGCGAGTTCACCTTTAACAGAAAAAACAACAGACATTTCTTTGTTCTCAGAATTAATTATAGAAAAATTGACTTCTTTAACAAGTCCTGGTTCAAAATTGATATTTGTTCTTGCAGGAGTAATCCCTATAGCAGAAAGATTTTGAATAAATAATATTCCTAGAATTAAAGAGATTAATATTAAATAATTTTTCTTCATTATAATTGACCTCCTTCATATACTGCTTCCTCTTTCTCAAATTCTTGAGTTTCTCCCACGCTTAGTATTGTTGCAAGAGTAATTTTATCTCCCTGAGTTTTAGTTACATTTAAATCAACATTTCCTAAATTCTGTAAATGATAAGAACCATTTCTCTCTTTCAAAACTAAAGAAACCTCGGATTGAATTGTAAAATTTTTTATTCCACTATCTTTTAACATCCCTTTCACTTTCCAAAAGTAAGTTCCTGGAGGAAGAATTATCTCATCTCCTTCTTTTAGAACCATATTATTTAAAAAATCTTTATCCGGAGAAAGAATAATTTCATCACTATTAGCTATTTCAAATAAAAAATCACTATTAGAAATTGTCATTCCATGAAGAGGATAAATTTGTTTTGGAAGAGTGTATATAAATAAAAAAGACAAAACTCCAATTATGAAAAGAAATTCGATTATTAGTATTATCTTTGTTTTCATTTTATTATCTCTTTAAACCTTCCTCTATAACCCTGTATATCTGAATTTTTTATTTTTGAAAGAAAATCAAAAAGTTTCTTATTCTCTCTTTCAGCAAGAATGATGCTCTCCAAAACTTGTTCTTTTGTAATATTAAAATCGACATAATACTGTTTATCTATTCTTTCTTTTTTAGCAAGAAGAATTTGAGTATTATCTAAATTAAATAAAGTTTTCATCAAAAGAATAGAACCAGTATGATCTTCACATTTTATTCCAACTTTAAAAAAAAGAGCTAGAAGAAGATTATACATACTAAAATAAGCGAGTGAAACTGCTTCTTCTAGCAAACCATTATCAAACAAAATTTTTGAAGATGTAAGATTGTTTTCAGATTTAGAAATATAAGAGAATTTCACCTCTTCTGATGACTCAATTAATTTTAATTTGCCTTTTTTATGCAACATATTCAAAAAATTTGTTTTTTTCATAAAATTCCTCAACCCCCTTTATAATAATGTGAGATTTTTCTATCTCTTTTATAAGAAAATTATTCTTATCATACTCTCCAGTTTTAATAGATAATTTAGAATCAAAATTCTCTAAATCTTGCTTTAATTTTTTATCTAAGAAAGGAATATAAATATCCAAGTCACTTTTAGAAGTTTGATTTCCCTTAGCATAAGAACCAAAAATAATTGCTAAATTAATTTCTTTACTACTTTGAATCTTATTTATTACTCTTTTAAAAGAAGGGTGATTAGCAATAAATTCTAAAAGAGAATTTAATTCGGCCATAAGAACAAAATTTCTTGCTTCAGTAGTCTTTTTAACAAAATAAACTTTATTCTTCCCTTGCATTCTATAATCCACAACATTTAAAGAAGAGAGTTCCTCTAATTTTCTAGAAACCATCATCGGATTCGTTCCAACTTTTAAAGCAATGCCTCTAAGATGATTTTCTTCTTTAAGCAATTCTCTTACTATTTCAAATATGTAATATTTATGTTTCATATGTAACTTATATGTTACATCCTTATTTAATCTTTTTGTTTTCATTTTATTCACCTAAACTTATTGGAAAGTAAACTGTAGATTGTCTATCTCCAGCGGGCTCTTGATTAGGAACTGTAACCAGAACATCTACTTCTACTACATCTTGAGTATCATTAAAATTAAATTTAGAAATTGCTATTGTCTGCCCAGTAATAGGCATTTGAGTCCAAGAAAATTTACTGGATAACCAATCAAAAGATCCATTTTCTTGAGTATAGTTGTCTGCTTTAAATTGATAACTGTTTGAATCGGAAGGAATAGTATTCCATAGCTGAGTTGCATTTATACTAACATTTGCAAAACAATTCCCATCATTTTGTAATGAAAAAGGATAAGGTTCATTTAGAGTTGTATTTTTTGATTCATCTCTTTCTATGGATCCAAAATTAATTGTATCATTTATGAGAATAACATCTAAAGAAGCTTGAATTTCTAATTTCCAAGGAGAAGCCCATAAACTATAATATACTCCATCATAGGCTCTTACACTCCAATTATAATAATAATCATTGTCTTTAAGATATTCTAAATAATTCGATAGTGTCTTATTTTCTTCTGAAATACCAGAAATAAGCCTATTATCATCGCTACATCCTCCTCCTAAGGAATTATAACAAGTAAGACTAAGTTCATAAGTAAGGGTGTCTCCGTCTATATCACTTCCATTCCAATAAAAAGAAGGAGTTCTATTTGTAGTGATATTCCCATTAGGAGGAGAAATTAGAGTTGGAATATTTGGAGCAGTATTTTCAATAGAAAGATTTGAAGAATTATACCATTCGCTATATTCTTTTCCATCATAAGAACGAAGACTGCACATCCATTCCTCTCCTTTGCTTGTATTTCCGAATAATAAAGAGGAGCTAAAAATAGTTTCATTTACATAGTTTTCCTCATACTCAAGAGTAAGATTTAATTCTCCATTCTTGTACCATCTAACACTTACATTCATTATCTCATTTAAATCTCCATCTAATAGAATAGCATTACAAAAAAGATGATCTCCCGTTAAATTATTCGGAGAACTTGCATTAATGAAAACATTTGAAATATAAGGTATAGAATTCTCTCCAAAAAAGAAACCTTCAATATACCTATTAGGATTCGCTACGTGCTCATTACTTCCAGAAGGATTTATAGAAATAACATCTGCTTGAACAATTGTAAAAGAAAGAAGAAGGAAAATAGTAAATACAAATAAAAAAATTCTCAAACCATTTAACCCTGCATTTTTGTTCATTTTTCAAGCAATTGCCTCATTATCGCAATAAAAGCTTTAGCTCTTTCTAATGAAGTTTTTGCTTTTACTTCTTTAATCACTTCTGTAGTTTCATATTGAAAACTCGCTCTTTTTTCTTTTTTCATTTCATAACTTCTTAATAAATTTCCTGAAGCAGATAAAGCTTTTTCTTTTTCTTCTTCATATTCCTCAAAAAAATGTTTTTCTAAATAATGTTTAACAAATATCACTAAAGAGTCATTAATAATTTGATGGACAATTTCCCCTCTTATCTTATACCCTCTTTTATAAATATAAGCACAAGCTATGTAAAACATAGAATAATAGCTAATTACCACTACCCATAAAGATGAAATTTTATTTCTAAATAATTTATCTGCTACTTTTAAGCTTTCTAAAGAATTATTAAAATATATCTGATAAACTAATTTATTGTAATCTGCTTTTTTAATTAAACCATCCCAAAGATAATTTTTAAAATTTCTTTCCGCAATCTTTACTCTTTTTTCTTCCATTATGCAAAATCCTCCTGAATTTTGATCGAATTCCTTGTTTCCCACCTTGAAATTAGATTATAATAATTATCTGTTCCATAAAGAAGAACATTACTTTTAATTATTTCTTTTGCAATGTTTTCTTTTTTTGTCTCTAGCATAGACTCGAATTCTTTAATACTGAAATCATGAAACTCCAATCTCAAAGGTAATAGATTTAATTTTGAAATTAATTCTCTTATTTTTGATTGATTATCGGAAATAACACAAATATCAATATCTGATTTTTTAGTTTGATTATTCTTTATATAAGAACCAAAAATTAAAACAATTAAAAAAGGATAAGCAAGCGATTCTATGTCTTTTTTTATCAAACCCAAATGTTTATTCTCTTGTAAAAATTGTCCTGTTCTTTTGCATTCCACCGAATAAATTTCCAAATCTGGAATTAATTTAAGCTCAATTAAATTCGTGTTACCTATTCTGTTCTGAATAATTTGTGGAAGGTTATTTATTGTCTTAAAAGTATTTTTATAATCCACTTCTAATTGATTAGAAATCTGCATAATAGATACAGGCTTTTTATTTTCAATTAAATATTTTAATATTTTTTCTCTCAAGCTTAATTTTATCTTATTATTCCTTAAGGTATTAGCTACCATAATACTAGGGTATTATTAACCATATTTAAAGTTTTTGTTATTTATGGCCTTGCACATAGATTAATACAATTCGGGTATACAATTTTAGTTGTTATTTGAGGATAATTCATAAAAAATTCTGCTTTTGATTTATTTAGAAGGTCTCTTTTAACCATTATGAAAAAAAGATAGCAAATAAAATATTAAAAATTATTTAAATAAAGTCCTCAAACCATTAAACAAAATACGAAGATTATGTTTCCCGTTATAAATTTTAGGTATTTTTTTATTTATCCCTAAAAGAGAATAAACCGCAATCTGCGCAGACCTTACAGAATACTCCACTGTAAAAACGACATCGTTTGGAATCTCACAATACTGTCCAATAAAAGCAAAATTTCCAGAAGATTTTGGGACTACTTCTGGCCTATCCCCTTTTTTCCTAGGCATAAATTGGCTCGTTATAAAAGGCATCATGCAAGGAATACAAATAGATTTTTTCAATATAAAAGGAATATTCTTATCAAATTTTAAATGTGAACAAACTTCAAATAAAATTTCTTTTCCGTTACACTCCGACATTTTCTTATTTACAAAATTTCCTTTTTTGTTAGGAAAAAACCCATAACCCCAAAAAACATTAGTGTCTTCTGGCTGATTTCTAAAATGAGGTTGATATGCCAAAACAATTGAAAGATACCAGTTAGAATCTTTAAAAGTAACTAACGCGCCTGTTCCAGGACTATTTCCAGAAAAATCTTCCATTAGTTTAAAAAACAAAGGACTTTTAGTGGTAACTGTAAAAGATTCCCATTTAGATTTATTTATATCCCCCATAAAAGCTGAAGGATTTCCAAAATAATTCCTTTTTTTAGAAATATTTTTCCATAATTCCCAAGATTTAAAATCTTCTTCTTGAGAAAAATCTGGTGCTTTAAAATTAAATCCTTTTTTAGAATTAAAAGTCATAGAACCGTTTGTAATAAAAACTAAATCCTCTTTTTCTATTTTTATTTTTCCTTTTTTTTGTTTATTTAAATAAATTATTTCAAGAACTCTATCTTTTCTATCAACTTTTTGAAAATTTAAATCAATAACTTTAAAATTAATCTTGAAAATAACTCCTCTTGCTCTCAAATATCTGATTATTGGGACTATAAGAGAATCATATTGATTATAAGGGGTTCTCTTCACCCCAGCTAAAGTATGTATCCTTGGAAATTCATGAAAAAAACGATTCAAATAGCGTTTAAATTCAATAGCACTATGCCCAGAATGAAATGAAAACATCGTAGACCACATATACCAAAAATT
>CAZAGO010000028.1:0-3278 GCA_964485045.1 Candidatus Woesearchaeota archaeon
TTTAAAATAGATTTCTAAATTTATTATTAAAGAATTATACTTGGAAACTTTTGTCAGCTCTGTATATATTTTTTTCTTAAGTATCAATATACTCTTGTTGCGGGAATGGACTGAGATAACTTTTTATATTAAATTAACTCTACTAAAAGATGATAAAAGGCGGAGTTGGTGGATCCAAAACTCAAACGGGACTTGAGTTTGAAAAAAGAATTAACCTAAGAGAGGTTTTTAGTAGAGTAAAGAACTACTCAATTTCTGGAAGCGATTTAATATATAGGGGAAAACTTGTTGCAAAACTATTCAAAAAGAATGAGGTTTATAATAGATTCCTTAAAGACTTAAAGGTTGATTGGTCTGAAAAGCTATCTAAAAAAATGTTGCCAGATGAAACTATTTTTGTTTTAGCAAATAAAACATTATTTATTGTGGAAATGAAGTTTCAGAAAGTTGCTGGTTCTGTAGATGAAAAACTTCAGACCTGTGATTTCAAAAAGAAACAATATCAAAAATTATTTTATGGAACGGGTATAAAAATAGAATACTGCTATATTTTGAATGATTGGTTTATGCATCCAAGCTATAAGGACACATTAAATTATGTTACATCCGTAGATTGTAAGTATTTCTTTGGCACATTACCCTTTGAATATCTAGGCTTACCTCAACCAGAATAATTTTCAAAGGTAACCTCGGCTTTATCGTTTCCCTTACTTAACCTATTTTTTATAATTTCAAAATATTTTTCATTTATTTCTATTCCTATCGAGTTTCGATTATAATATCTAGAAGCCACAGAAGTGGTTCCGGATCCAACAAACGGATCTAAGATAAGATCTCCTTCTTCACTGCAAGATAAAATAATCCTCTTTAATAGCTGAAATGGTTTTTGATTAGGGTGCTCTCCTGCCCACTTTTCACTTCTTGGAGTTAACGGAATACTCCAAACATTTCTCGTTTGTTTTCCCTTTGGATTTAATTGATCTTCAATATGATCTTTAGTCCAATTATAATCAAATTTCCATTTCTTTCCATCACCGTTTTTTGTTGCCCAGATTAAATGCTCTGTACTTTCTGTAAAAAATCTACAAGTAATATTTGGCTGTGCATTTGGCTTAAACCAGACAATACTATTGTTAATCTTTATTTCAGGGTGTTCTTCTTGAAGGATAAACCCTATTTGATAGATATTATGAAAGCTCCCAGAAATCCATAAACTTCCCCCATGTTTTAGTACTCTGATACACTCAGAAAGCCATTCCTTATTGAATCTTAAAAAATCTTCTTTTGAAAAAATATCCCATTCTTCTTGCATAGTCACATGCTTACTATACTCCCAGGATAATCCTTTCTTTTTAGACATATTATAAGGGGGATCTGCAAAAATTAAATCAACTGAATTTTCTGGAATTGTTTTTAGAACTTTTAGTGCATCACCAAAAATAAGTCGATGTTTTGTGCTCATTTTTCATTTTAGTAGTTTGTGATGACAATTTCATTTATTTTTCCTCTTTTTGTTGCATCACAATTAATCATTCTGCTAGCTTGAACAAAATGAATATTATATCCTTTATATAAATTTTTAATAAACTCTGTATTACTGTTAGAGAGCATTACTTTACATCCTTTTTTGTCTAATTGTTTAAAAATTTCTGCTAATTTTTCTTGCTCTTTCTCTAAGAAATTACTTTTTGTATAAGTTGTAAAGCTCTTACCCTTCTTAAGAGGATAATAAGGGGGATCAAAATAAATAAAATCTCCTTTTTTAGCTTCTTTAATAGAATTATAAAATTCATTCACAGTTATGTCATCTTTTTGTAGAAGTTTTGATATCTCTCTTAGATCTTCTTCATTACAAATTGCGGGATTTTTATAACTTCCAATTGGAACATTAAATTGCCCTTTAGAATTAACCCTATACAGCCCATTAAAACAAGTTCTATTTAGATACAGAAATCTAGCTGCAATTTTAATCGGAGTTAGATTTTTTACATTTTCTGCTCTTATCTGATAATAGAATTCCTTATTATGTTTTAGTTTATATTTTTTCAATAAAGAGATTAATTCATCAATATTGCCCTTAACAACATTATAGGTTGTAATCAATTCTTCATTTATATCCGAAAGATAAATTTTTTCAATTTCTGGATGAGTCTTAAGTAAATATATTGCAACTGTTCCTCCTCCAACAAATGGCTCAAAATACCTCTTTATTTGCCTAGGAAAAAATTTCTCGAATTGTTCTAAGAGTTGTTTTTTTCCACCTGCCCATTTAATCAACGAAGGAACCTCTCTTTTCATATTTAAGCTACCTTTATTTAATTTATAGATCTTTCTATGTCTATTTAGAGCCCTAAAACTTTATAAATATTTCGGTCCCTAAAATTTATAAAGAATATTTCCCTTTAAATTTCTATGAAGATTATAAAAGAAAAATCCAGGGAATACAATGGAAAACCTTATTTTAAGTATAAAATTAACTTGCCTGAAGCAGTATTGAAAGAAGCAGGCTTCAAAGAAGGTGAAGATCTAGCTGTGGATGTTCTTAGAGGAGAAGTTAGATTAAAGAAGAAAAAAGCTTAAAATACCTCGAGATTCTATGAAATGACCATGATGTATAGATGCCCTTGCTGTGAATTCGAGACAAAAGTCTTTTAGACTTTAGCTATATCCTAAATTACACTAAACTTTTCAGAATATAACTTAAAGGTTCGAATGCCCCTGCCGGGATTCGAACCCGGGTCACCGCCGTACTCCAAAACATTTCTTTTGGAAAAATTCGGAATGTCAAAATCCTGTTCAAAGATGAACTGAAGTGATTATCTCAACGATTCTGCTTCGGAATTTTTACATTTTGAGTGTATTTGCATACACAAAATATCCGCATTTGAGAGGGCAGCATTCTTGGCCTCTGAACTACAGGGGCATAAAACAAAGTTTTATGTTACTCATTAGAAATTTTAATTTCAAATGAGGGTGATTCATTTTTAGAAGAAATAATCAATTTAAATTACTTTTGATATATATTAAAATTACTGGTAATCTCTCCAAGTGTACTCACATTTTACACATTTGAAGAATTTTGTTTCAGATTCATCTCCTGCTCTTGTTTGGATTGTCCAGAAATACGCTTTATCATGTTTACATTTTTTGCATTTTTCAGAAACTATTGGGAGTACTTCGCTATCTTTATTGGAAACAACTGCAACTTCTTTTTTAGCATCTATTTTTTCAGAAGTTGTTAATTTCATTTTATTTTTTGAAGAATAATTGCATCTAGG
>CAZAGO010000028.1:3378-5161 GCA_964485045.1 Candidatus Woesearchaeota archaeon
TACCTCTTGTTTTATTTTCCTCTTAACTCATATAATTTATAAATATTTGCTTTATTTTCCAGTTTATGCTTTTTGAAAAAGATATTCTTTTTCTCATAAATCTTTAAATAATTGTAAATAATTCTTTTTTGAATGTCTTTAAAAGATTATTCTAGTAATGAAATAGATAAACTTTTGAGAGTTTATTGTGTTTTAGAGAATTTAGAAAGAGAAATTTTAACTAGAGATTCTAGAGAAGTAAAATGTTTTTTAGGGCTTTTTGAATCTGCTCTTAAAGAGTATTATTCTTTTCCAAAAGAGTTAAAAGAAGTTGCCGGAGTTCCTGTAAGGTTGAATTCTAAAATAATTGAAGAAATTATAAAATCTTAATTTTCTTTACAAAAACCTCTCTCTTGGGGTATTCTGAATTTTTCGTAGAATATTAATTTTCCCCATCCAACATAAGGAATTATTTTAAAAACGGCTTTTGCAATTAATTGGTCTTGGTTTATTCTTTTTTCAATTTCTAATTGCCCATTATTATTATCTCCTATTGTGGAAAAAAAATATTTTCCATCTTCTTCTTCTATTTCTATAATTCTATGAATAACTGGATTTTTCTGTCCTGCTTCAAATATAATTATATCTCCTATTTTTAATTTTTCAGGATTGGCTCTAATCATGAATAATAAATCTCCTTTGTTAAATCCATTTTTCATTTTTAAGTTTTCAAATTCTTCTTTAGTTATGTTATACTCTTTGTACTTCCATTCATGTGTTTTCCACCAAGAATCAAAATTTGAAAAAATGTTTCCTGAATGATACATGCTGCATGAATCTACTATTGCCATAGGTAGAGAAGTTCCCGTTACCAAGCTTATGAAAGGGAAGAAAATAAACTTTATGAATATAAAAAGAAATACCATAGAAAAGATCCAACCCTTTAAACTATCATCTTTCCATAATAAATACCAAAATTTTTTAAAAAAATCTTTTCCTTTTTTTGAAATTTTCATCTCTTCTTTTTTTATAACCATTTTTTTAATTAGTCAAAAGAGTTTTTAAACTATACATGATCTGAGTTCTACCAAAATATTTATAAAGTGTATATTTCTTGTGTATACACAAGGTGTATACTATGACAGACATTTTTGATAATCCAATTTTATGTAACAAATGCAGTTCTCGAATGAAAAAAGCAAATGTAGAAAAAAATGGTTTTATTTTTAGAGCAGTAGTATGCCCAAAATGTAATGAGAAAATAATACATCCTGTTGATGAACACGAATACAACAGATTTATAAATTTAAAGAATAAAGAATTTAGAGTAAAAATGAGATTGGTTGGGAATAGTTATGCTGTTTCAATACCAAAAGAAATACTTTCGTTTATGAATGAACAGAAAAAAATGGCAGATGATATGGTTAGATTATGTTTTGAGGAAATGGGAAGATTATCTTTAAACTTTAATGAAGGATTAAATGATTCGGCTAAATTAGAAAAGAGAGGAATAAGATTAAGATGAGTGCTGAGAAAAAAAAAGGAATTCAATTGAAGGTTGTTGAAGCTTTACAAGATGATGCTTATAAAGGAATTGCAAGAATAGATTCTGAAATCATGAGGGAGTTAGGAATAAAGAGAGGAGATGTTGTTTCTATAAAAGGTTCAAGAGAAACAGTTGCTATTGCCGATAGGGCTTATCCTGCAGACGTTGGAGAAGGGATAATAAGAATAGATGGAATTCTAAGGAAAAATGCAAAAGCAGGAATTGGTGATGTAGTTTCTGTTTCAAAGATAGAAATAA
>CAZAGO010000029.1:0-4912 GCA_964485045.1 Candidatus Woesearchaeota archaeon
CGGGATTAAATAAGGGGGGCGTATGACACTTAAGTTATATTCTTTGAAAATAAAACAGTGGATATAAAATCGACGCCCTCTCAACGCCCCCAACCGCCGACTGGAGCATCATGGCACATTGATGGGTGGACTCTTTGTATGTTTTGGGTAGAGTTTAGCATCGTTTGTATCATTTTACCGTTGCTGTTGTGTGTGATGGAGGCGATTTATAAAATCATGCGACAACATGAAGGTGACAGAAAACCCCAGAACAGAAAGGTTTAAATAATGTTATTAAATGTTATTTAAATGGTATTAAAAACATTTAATTTGGATAATGAAACCTATGACAAGTTCTCCGAATTTTGTAAAGAGAATGGATTAAGTATGAGCAAACAAATTGATATTTTTATTAAAGCTCAGATAGAAGAGAATCCAAAAGTTAGAGAAGAATATCTAAAGAAATTAGAACTAATTAGGAAAGGAAGATTTATTAAAATAGGAAACTTTGAAGATTTCAATAAAAAGTATTCATAATTAAATGAGTTATAAACTAGAAATCTCTGAGCAACTTGATAGAATTTTTGACAAACTTTCCAAGAGAGATAAATTGCAATTTGAAATTTTGTCTAAGAAAATAAAAGAAATCTTAGAAGACCCTTACAAATTTAAGCCTTTAAGGGCAAATATGGCTGGCCAAAGAAGAGTGCACATAAGACATTTTGTTTTAACTTATGAAATTCTTGAAAATGAGAAAATTGTCAGACTTCTTGATTATGATCATCATGATGTAATATATACTAAATAGTTGATTATATCTCTTCTGGATTTTGTGTGATGGAGATGATTTATAAATCTTGTCGAGAAGAGAAGAGAAATTATTTTTCTAACCTTTGAAGAATCTTTTCAACAATTTTTACCTTCTCTTGAATAGCTTTCGGGGTATTTCTCCCCCTAATTAGTTTATACATTTCTTTTTCTATATCTGGCTTGAGTTCTTTTAAGTCTGAAGAAAGTCTTTTGTATGGAAGCATAAACATCTGTTTATTTTTAGCATAAAGTGCTTGGCATATAGATTGAATTAACTCCCACTGCTCAAACCCAAATTGAAACTCATTTCTAAACTTGTGGTTTTTCCAATAAAACAGGTTTTCTTTTATTGATTTTATTTGAGAGTCAAATACTTCTCGCATAATTTTTCTAGGATAGCTTTCAACCTCTTTTTTCCAGCCTTCAACAAGTTTTTCTTTATCGTAAATCGCAACAGAATCAACTATTTTATGCTTTATAAAATGCTGAAGAGATAAAAAATTTTCTTTAGAATTATAAAATGTTTTGACCTTTTTTTCTATCTCCTCCTTAGGAATAATTGTTGGGTCTACCCTTTTTCCTAAAACCCCATATTGTTCTTCAACTTCTATTTCAGGAGACTCTTCATTTTTGAGTATTTTATACTTCTTCCTAAAGATTCTTCGTATTCTTTCTATTCCTTCTTTATCCCTGACAATAATTAAAAAATCAATATCTGAGCCTTCTTTATCCTTCCCAATTGCTGAAGAACCATTGTTTAAAATAGCTATAACCTCTCTTTCTTCAGAAAAAGTCTTATAAATTTCTAAGCACACTTCTTTATTTTTCATATTAAACCTCCCTATATCTCTTCCTAAGAACTTTTCTAAACTTATAATCTTTTCCAACACTTTTCCTTTATTTCTAGTGGATTCAATGAATGCAAGAGGATAAATTAATTCTAACTGATTAAGTCTTATTATTTTCATTTCAGTTCCATAAAAATTTATTTTTTTAAGGGTATCTTCATTTTCTCTAGGATTAGTTTCAACTTCATCTAGCTCAACTATCAAATCTTTGTTTTTTACTACAATAGTTTTTCCATCTAAAATAATTTCGTACTTGCAATCCTTTTTTAAAATTGGATATATCCTAGAGAACTCTTTCCTTGAGATAAGTAAGTCTATATCATTGACATTTAGAGATGAATCTTGAGTATAATAAAAATGTGCAAAACTTCCATAAAGAATAGGTTTAATGTCGTTTTTTTGACATAAGTTCACTATCTCTTGAGCAAAAGGAATAAGTCTGTTAAAATGCTCTTTATTTGCGGGATGTAACCCTATTTCTTTTTTCATCATCTTCATATCCTTTTCCACTCCTTCTAAGCTAATCTGCTTTTTAAATTTGAACATTTTAGATATAAATAAAGAATAAGAATAAATTCATATTCTCTTGTACTGGGTTATTTCTCCTATTTTAGTTTGTAAGAAATTCTAGTCATTTGGATATACTTGGCAACGTCTTGTACTAATTGGTTTTTATTCCAACTTCTTCATTTCAATCCCTTATAAATTTGGTTTTTACTAAAAGGTTGGTTTTTATCCGTCATTTTTCCTCCAATTTGATAATCTAAAGCAATCTGAATAGCTTTTACATAATCTTTAACAGTTTTATAAACCGAAGTTTTTCCAATAGCAATTCTTCCATTGTTAATCGCAACAGGCCCCCCTATATCTATCAGACTATAGGGCCTTTCTTCCCAAACCTTTTTATGTTTTTGATAGATCTCTACAAATTCGCTTGGACTAATAATTCCGTCTAATAATCCGTAATGTATTCCCATCTGGTGCCTTAAATCTCCTGGATACATTGTGACTTTTCTTCCTTGTTTTTCAAGTTCTGTAGCCACTGTTAATCCAGCAATATTTCTATATAAATACCAATTTTCAGAAGGAACATCTTGATGTTCAAGTTTTTTAATTAAATTAGTCCACCAACATCTAGGATCTTGAAAAATATTCCACTTTATATGGTTTCCATCAGATAAATTTGCCCAATCTTTTCCATACAATTTTTCAAATCCATTAACAAGATATTTTTGAACTTCATCAAAATCTATTTTTAAGTTGGCATCATATCTTGGTCCAGGAATCCCAATATCTGTGATGAGGATATCTTTATCTTTTGCTAAATTTTCTATTCCTTTTTGATATTTTCCTCTGAGGGTTATATTCATAGGAAATTTAGACTCTTTAGCAACAACTTTCATAAACTCTCCATTTGCCTGATCATGAATCAAATCATAAAGGCTTTTGTCATCGAGATGTTTCATCATATCTTTTTGAAGTTCCAATCCTTTATCTGATTCAGAGTACTGACTATATTTTTCTAAATCATCTAGTTCTACCTGATCTTCAAATATTAAAACTTCTAAGGGTTTTATTTTGTCTGTCATCTTAATTCCAACTTCCTCCTTTCAATCCTTGATAAATCTGGTTTTTACTAAGTCCAGTAGCTTTTTTTAGCCAAGGAACTAAATGATAATCTGTATGGGTGGTCTTACCTAATGCACAGTTACCTATTGGTGCTTGAGAGTACTTCAGAAGGTAGTTATGATCTCCGCCAGAATTGAATACTACAGATACATTTGGCAATAACCTAACCCTTTTTACGATTTCTTCTACTCTAAATTTTCCATCCAATGTTTTTGTCATTTTATTCTGTTATGTATTAATTTAATTATCATATAATATAACAATTATAATTAAGTTTTTTGCCTATTTTTTTTACAAATTTGTAGAAATATTTATAAATAAAGATTTTTTATAAAAAGTATGGATTTAGATCAAAAAGACAGAGTTATACTGGGCTCATTAATGCAGAACTGTAGAATAAGCGTAAAAGAACTTGCAAAAAGAACACATCTTACTCATCCTGCAGTAATTTACCGTATAAAGAACCTAGAAAAAGAATACATAAAAAGATATGACGGACTAATTAATCTTGAAAAATTTGGGACCTCATATAGTATTATTTTAGTTTCAGTTCCAAAAAAATTACAAAAAGGATTTGAAGAGCATTTTAAAAAAGATAAATCAATATCCTCTATATGTATTCATTCTCATAAATTTAATTATTCTCTAAATGGATTAATTAAAGATGTTGAAAAAATTTTAGTCTACTTACAGAGAAAAAAATTAAACTACAAACTATGTACTGCAAAAAAAGTAGGTTTTGGAAGATTTTCTATTTTTGAGGATATAAATTTCCCTTTAAAAGAAAAAACCACCTCAAACAAACAATTAAATCTTGATAAACTAGACATAAGACTAATAGAAATTTTGTCTGAAGGTGGCGGTAGAAAATCTGTTCTAGAAATATCTAGAGAATTAAAGATAAGTGCTGAACTTGCATCTTATAGATTTAAGCGATTAAATAAAGCGGGGTATTTTGTAAGCTATCTTGCACAAGCAAACACAGAAAAATTTCACATAAGATATGAACTAATTGGGTTTGAGGTAAATGGAATAGACTTTAATGAAGTATTAAATATAGTAAATAAAACTGGAAAGCTTTCACCATTTTTTATCTATGATGGAAAAAGTAAATATTTCTGTACATTGTTTGTAAAAAGCCTAGAAGAATTTGAAAAAACAATTTCTAGTATAACTGAAGAATTAGATGACAGACTGATTAACTTAGATATTTATCCTATAAAGAATTGGCTTTTCCTTAACCGATTAAATCTAAAAGAGATGAGATAATTAAGTCGAAAGATTCTCCTTCTCCCGCCCATTTCTGAAAAAGACGCCCATGATTGTGCCACAATAGTGCAACGCCCCAACCGGGAATCGAACCCGGATCCCAACCGTTCTGCTTTTTGGAAGCCATATTTGAATCCTCTCCTCTTTTCCCAATGAAAGGAATGTGTGTGAGAGGAAACCTCGGTTTCCTTCAAGCGACAGGGTCGTGTCCTAGCCGTTAGACTATTGAGGCTGAAAACAACCTACGGTTTTTTTCTATTTTCCCTCTAGACATTGAAAAGCAATTTTTTCTTTTGCCTCCGTCTAAATTACATGAAAACAACCGAGAGTTTTCCTAAATTATCAGATATCAGAATTGTTTTTAAAGCTTTTCTATT
>CAZAGO010000030.1:0-3031 GCA_964485045.1 Candidatus Woesearchaeota archaeon
ATTCTCCTGTAAGAATAGATTCGTTTATCAAAAGATTTTTTCCTTCTAAAATAATGCAGTCTGCTGGAATTTTTTCTCCATTTCTTAAAATTAGTATGTCTCCAGGAACAATTTCTTTTGTAGATATTTCCTGTTCTCTTCCATCTCTCATAACTATTGAAACTGGAACGAGCATATCCCTTAATGAAATTATTGCTTTTTCTGCTTTGTATTCTTGAATAAATCCTGTTAAAATTACCAGAATTATAACTGCAAGAATAGTGTAGGCAGTTATACTCTTTCCAACAAAGAAAGATATAATCATAGCAATTGTTATAAGATAAATTATGAAATTATTTTTAATTTGTCTATACAAAAGTTGGCAAAGAGAAACTTTGTTTGTTTCTTTTATTTCATTTAATCCATGTTTTGAAAGGAGTTTCTTTACTTCAATTTCTGAAAGCCCCTTTCTTTTTTCCATGTGATTATTTAATGAAATTTATTTATTAATCTTTTCATAATGTTTTTATACTCTTTTAACGATTTGATATAATAAAAGATGGTTGAAGAAATTTTTATAAGCTTAAGTTTGATACTTCTTTTTGGATTAATTATTTCAGCAATTATGAAGTTATTAAAACAGCCTCTTCTTATAGGATATATATTTACAGGGATTGTTGTGGGCCCACATTTTTGAATATTCTCTCATTTAGCGAAACTATTTCAGCGTTTTCTCAAATAGGAGTCGCTTTTTTGTTATTTATGGTAGGGTTGCATTTAAATCCAAAAGTTATTAGAGAAGTAGGTTTTGTTTCTTTGATTACAGGTATTGGGCAGGTTCTTTTTACTTCTTTGATAGGTTTTCTTATTTCATACTGGCTTGGCTTTTCTTTCTTAGCTTCAATTTATATTTCTGTTGCTTTAGCGTTTAGTAGTACTATTATTATAATGAAGCTTCTTTCTGATAAAAGAGAGTTGGATTCTCTTTATGGCAGAATAGCTATAGGATTTTTGATTGTTCAGGATTTGATAGCAATCTTCGCTTTAATGGCTATTTCTTCTCTATCTCTCGAAGCTCCTGCTTTTTCAGTATTTGGATGGATTCTTCTTAAGGGAGTTTTACTAATTTTTTTTGTTTTTTTATTTAACTCTTTTATTTTAAAAAGAATAATGGGCTTTATTGCAAAATCTCAGGAATTCTTATTTTTGTTTTCTATAGGTTGGTGTATGGCAATTTCAAGTCTTTTCTATTTCTTTAATTTTTCAATAGAAATTGGGGCTTTGCTTGCAGGAATAACACTATCTATGTCTCCATACGGTATTGAAATAAGTTCCAAAACTAAACCCATAAGAGATTTCTTTATAGTGCTATTTTTTATCCTTTTGGGTTCTCAAATGGTGATAGGAGAAGTTTTGTCTTCTCTTTTCCCAATAATAATTTTTTCTCTTCTTATTTTGATTGGAAATCCTTTCATCGTTATGGTACTTATGGGAATAATGGGTTATACAAAGAGGAACAGTTTTTTAGCTGGATTGACCGTTGCTCAAATTTCCGAATTTTCTTTAATTTTAATTACGCTTGGAATAAGCGTTGGACATCTTGAAACAAGAATTCTTTCTCTTGTAACTACAGTAGGATTGATAACTATTGCTGGTTCAACTTATATGATTTTATATTCTGAAAAACTTTATACTTTTCTTTCACCTTACTTAAGCATATTTGAACGTTCTAGTGTAAAAGAAAAGCAGAGAATGAGGAAAGATTATGAAGCTATTCTTTTTGGATATAATCGTATAGGCTTTGGAATATTAAGAGCGCTTAAGAAAATAAATAAAAAATATCTCGTAGTTGATTTTAATCCTGAAACAATAAAGAGTCTTTCAAAAGCAAGAATTCCGTGTATTTATGGTGATGCTTATGATTCGGAGTTCCTTGAAGAAATTGATTTGAGTAAAATAGAGATTGCCGTTTCGACAGTTCCGGAATTTGATACTAATGTTTTATTAGTAGAAGAGATAAGAAGAGTTAATTCAAAAGCCATAGTAATCTTGAGATCTTCAAATATAGAATGTGCTTTAAATTTATATAAAAAAGGAGCTAGTTATGTTCTTACTCCTCATTTCTTAGGAGGAGAATATATCTCTAAGATGATAACTGAGGATAAAACTCGTGAAAAAGAGTATACTTTGGAAAGAGAAAAGCATATTAAAATGCTTAATGATCTCGCTAAAAGAGGGCACGAACACCCTGAGAATTGAATATAAATTTTTATAAACTCCCATTCAAATTATTTTTTTATGAAAGATAAAATGAATGAAAAAATATATTTTAATAACAAGACTATTAATCCTGTTGTAGATTTTTTAGATAGAGAAGGAAAGCCTACAAGATTAAAATTAGTTGATAAAATATATTCTGCAGAAGAAATTCCTCCTGTATGTTTGGATAGAGATTTTTATAATAGATTGAAGAGACAGAAATATATTATCTATGAAAATTTTAATAGATTCTAGAATTTGGTAAATTATATTTGTTATTTATAGAGTTGTTCTTGAGGATTAATTCAAAAATAAAAATTTAAAAACACGCATATACTCTCTCTGATTATGATTGACATAAAAATCATTCGTGAAAATCCGGATTTAGTTAGAGAAAATATAAAGAAGAAATTTCAAAACGAAAAACTTGTTTTTGTAGATAAAGTAGTGGAGTTAGATGAAGAATGGAGAAAATTAAAGTATGAAGAAGATAAGTTAAGAGGGGAAAGGAATTCTATTTCTGAACAGATAAATCAATTAAAGAAGCAGAAGAAAAATGCCGATTCTTTAATAAAAAAAGCTAAGGAGATTCCTACAAAGATAGAAAAAATTGAAATAAAAAGAAAAGATTTAGAAGATGAAATAAGAAAATTAATGTATAAGATTCCTAATATTATTCATTCTTCTGTTCCTATTGGAAAAGATTCAAATCAAAATTTAGAAGTAGAAAAAATAGGTGAACCAGTTGTTCCTAAATATGAAATTTTTCATCATGCAGAACTTGCTGAGAAAT
>CAZAGO010000031.1:0-2821 GCA_964485045.1 Candidatus Woesearchaeota archaeon
TTTTCTAAAAAAGAAAATGAGGGGTTCTTATTTTGCTTCTTTTTCTAAAAGAAGTCGCTACGAAAAGCGAAAATTATTTTATCAAATTTTCTTCTCCAATACGAGAGATTATTGTTATAATCACTAAAGCAACACCATAAATAATCCAGTAGTTTTGTGAAAAAGAAGGATTAGCAAAGAAGAAACCAATAAAGATTGCTCCAATTATTAGCATTACTTCATTTAATGATTTCCAAATAATCTCTAACCAACTAGTCTTTTTGTTTTTCATTTTTTTAACCTCCTTACAAATTCAATAAGTTTTTTATCACTCAAAATTAAGTAAATTACTAATGAAGAAATTAACAAGAATATTCCGATATAGACTCCTTTGAAGATTTTCTCTTTTGTTGGAGTTTTACAAACTCCATTTTCTCCATAATTGGTTTTACATTCAAACTCGCAAGAATATTCTACTCCTGCTTTCTTAGTTCCAATTTCAAGACAAGATTCATTATTACAATTTTTAAACCCCTCGGAGCATTCAACTATTTTTTCAGTTCCACAAAATCCCTCGATATTACAAATTCCTGAACCACAGACAGAATTAGAAGAACATTTTTCTCCGTCATTTAAACAAATCTCTTCACCGCATTTTTTGCAAACTTCTTCGTATACTTTATCTGTTTTTAATTCCAGTTGTGAATTTGATTGATAAGATAATTTTAAAGAATTTTGGTCTACTGAACAAGATTGTCCTGGAGCAAAATAATCTATTGTTTCAGAAATTAAATAATCTTCAAAAGGTGAAAGTGTTAAATCTTCGGATCGGGATAAAGTTTCTGTCTGTCTATCCTTTCTATGATTAATAATATAAGATAATTTTAAAGAAACTTTATTATCTATAGTATTCCTTAATACAAAAGAAACTTTACAATTAGGTATAGCAACTAAATCTGAAGTTGAATCCCCATTAAAATTGATTGATTGAACAGGGTTTTCATATTTGTTTCCTTCGTCGTCTTGTAAATAGGAAATTGTTTTTCCAGTATCTTGTTGTGCTTTATACTGACAAGTTATATTTGTAGAATTTTCAGCAACATTCAAATTATTATTTCCATTGCTTGATAAAATAAAAAAAGATGCTATTGCTAAACCTATAAACAATAGAACAAAAAAAGGTTTCCAGTTAAATTCTCTTTTTTTAGAATAGTATCCCAAATCTTCAGGATAATAATCCTCTTCTCTTTTATTTCTAACTTCTGCACTATTTCTACAATAAGAACAATATTTTCTACCTGCCCCCCTTATTACTCTCCCGCAAATCTCGCATTCTCTTACCATTTTAAAATATAACCCTCCATAAAAGCATAAAAATAATTGCTATAATTCCCAAACTAATTGCAATTTTAATTAACTTTTTTCTTAAAAGCTCTTTATTCAATGTATAATCAAAATTTTTTCTTTCGGCTTTAGAAATCCCGCTTTTACTTGCTCCAATCTCTTTTGCTTTCTCTTTCAACTCTAAATATTTTTTATAGGAAATTTTTCCTTCTCTTCTCATCTCTTCTAAGTAATTAAGTTTTTCATCACCCCAATTCTCAACAGAAAAATCTTCTTTTTGTTTCTCGATAAATGTTTTTATTTTTTCTACATCTATAATTTTTCCTGATTTTTTGGATAACTCTAAATCCTTTCTAATCTTATCTAAAATTAGATATCTCTTATTAAAACTAAAATCGGATTCATTTACTAAAGAAAATAATTCTTCAAGTTCGATATCTTCTACTTTGCTTTCTGTTTGTTCCTCTGTCTCTTTTTCTTTCTCTAAGAGGATTTCGTTTTCAATTTTTCTAAGTTGTATTTCTCTTTTAGTATAATCTGAAAACTCTATATTTTCTAATTGTTCTAAAATTGATTTCTTTCTTTTCCTATCTTCAATTTTATCAATCTTTTCATAAAGAGATTTTAATTTTTGTTCTTCTTCATCTTTTACTCTTTTCAGAACTTCTTTAATTTCAAGATTTTTCCCAATTTCCTCGTACAAATCAATTAAATCTAATTTTTGGAGTTTTCTCCAATAGTCTTCATTCCATAAATATACTCCCTTTTTCCTTAATTCTTTTGCATTGTCTTCAGATAAAGTTTTATGGCCTGTAATTGCTAGAATAAGTTTATCTGCATCTAAACTTTGCCCATCTTCAATTAAATCCTGCACAACCTCTTCAAGTGATTCAAGAGGAAATTTAGCATAATCTTTGCATTGTATAACAATTTTTAATTTTCCTTTTGTTGCAACAACATCTTGCTCTGAATTTCTTCCATTTTCTTTTTTTGTAAAAACATTTTTTTGGATAGCAAAACCAATTCTCTGAAATAAATCAGCCATTTCTTTCTCAAATTTATCGCCCATTCTGTCTCTATTTTCGTCTTTCATTTTATTTATTATCTCCCTCTATTTTTATACTTTCTATATTTCCGCATTTTCTACATAAAAGTTTTTTATCTTTTCTTCTGATATAAACAAAAGAAGAACCACACTTTGAACATCTAAAACCAGTTTCATCTTCCTTAACATATTTCTTTAGAAGTTTGTTTAAACTAGAAACTTCTTCATTTATTTTATTCATCCTTTCAATGATTTCTTTATCTTTATTCATTTTGTGTGTGATATTTTTACTCACACATTATTTATAAATCTTTCGGCGTGAGCCGACAAATTGTCCGAAGGACTAAGAACTCCTCAAAGTAAATGAAAAATTTGGGTGAAACGAAGTGAAACCTTTTACCCTTTGTTATGCGAAATTTAATTTCGTTGGTTTTCTCGTTGGTCGGGTAAAAA
>CAZAGO010000031.1:2831-2980 GCA_964485045.1 Candidatus Woesearchaeota archaeon
TTCAGCTATATGTCCGAAGGACGCAGGCTTTTTTCTCCTATCTCGGGTGGGCAAAAAATGAAATTTTAAATTTGGTCGATTTATCGACGCTGGGAACATCTATTAGATCTACTTGGAAAAGAAATTTAATCCAAACCCTAAAGGTTTAT
>CAZAGO010000032.1:0-2187 GCA_964485045.1 Candidatus Woesearchaeota archaeon
GGCAAACCCTCCTGACCTTTCCATGCTTCTTCATCCAAATACTTGTCAAATGTCATTTTTATTCCTTTATTTGTGTGTGTAATAGTCTGTCAATTTTTTTCTCGCTCAAAATCTTCTAAAAATTGTTCAGCTTCTTCTAAATTAGAAACAGCGTCATCTAATTTACTATATATTTTATCAGAAATGGTTTCCATTTTTCTTATAACTGATAATTTGACATTTTCTCGTTCTGAATCACCAATTTCTTGGTCAAGTGCATCGGTTATTTTTTTTTCAAAATCTAACAAATCATTAAAAATATTTTTATGAACTTTTCGCCAATCAGGAAAATAAGGAAAATTTGAATTTCTTGCTTCATTTAAATAATTATCTATTTTTTCTGTAATCATTATAATCTCCATTGTATTGTAATTATAACTTTGCAAACCATAATCTCGCCGCGTTTATATCAGGAAATTTTTTATTCAAAGGTTTCCCTTTTGTAACAGAAATCTTTTCCTTTGCACCCATTTTTTTAGCAGATGTATTAGGAACAAATGACATATAAGCCTTTGAAGATGAACCTGCTTTTTCTGCTGTAAATGCTTCAAAACCATTATATTTTCCACGATCTCTTAACCGTATCATTTTGTCACCTTTTACAAGCAAACTAAAATCATAATTACCCGAATCTTCTGGATTGTACAACATTACTGATCTTCTGGCTTTTGATTCTCCTGCCGCATTTAGCAGATGTTCTTCTTCAAAAGCTTTTATTTTCGCTTCTAATTCTTTTTTTTGCCGATATAGTTTTTCTAATTCTACTTGTGGATCTTCTGTTTCATTTATTTCACCAACTAGTTTATCCACCACTCCTTGCTTATCATCTGTATTTTTGATGGTTTTTACGATGTCCGCAATCTTAGTAAAATGCTGTCTTGTAAACGAAGCTTCATTTATATTTTCTTTTTTGGAATTTTTTACATCTCTAATAAAATCTTTTTCAAAAATGTCAAGTGCCATTTTATTTCTCCTCTTTATCTTTTTTGATTTTCTGGCATTGCATAACTAACACCATCAGAAAATCCGGTTTCATATGATTCGTGAACAATTTCTTCCATTTTATCATAAAAATCGTCCGGCTCGTTTCCTAATTCTAAATTATCCACATACTTATAAAGATCATCTAAAAGCTTGTTGACCTTTTTCACGTTTTTTATATTCAACTTTCGGCCAGTAATACTATATGGTTTCGATTCTTCAAGAAATTTATCAATTTTTTCTAATGTTTTCATTTTTAGATGTTCCCCTCTATCTGCTCAATAACTTGCCAGATATGTTTATAGTAAGCATTTTTAGCTTCTTTTAACTGAACTTGAGGATCAACAACTGGTACAGAATCTTTTTCTTTTACATCAGATCCAATAATATGGAATTCTTGGCCTTCATAAATTCCTTTGAGCCAAGAAGTCGGATTAGACGGAGAACTAACCAAATCATATGTCAAGAGATTGAAATCATCATTGACATAATTATCAGTATCATTTACTGTTCCTAAACCTCTTGAAGATATTCCCATCCTACCTTCTCTAATAAGAGTCTTTGCAATATTTCCCATAGGAGTATCAAGAACTTTAGCTCGACCAACAACATCATTATCTTTCCATTTTAAACTCTCAACAAGTATAGCAATTCTATCCAAATTTATTGCCGGAGAAGGCGCATGTCCCAGTTCACCCCAAGCACATTTATTTTCCACAGCAGAAGAAAATTTGTCAATTTCTCGCTCAAGAATTTCTCTTTTATATCTTCTACCGTTTTCATTCATTACATCTGCTGTAGAAAATACACCTTCTATAAAAACTTGGCCAGAACCTTCTGGCTCGGACCATTTTATATCAAATTTATCTTCTGTTATAAGTTTCATCATTATTTTCTCCTAAATTACTTAAAATTGTTTAAAACTTTTAGAATTTTGTTTATAGATTCTTCTATTGCAACCATTTCATCATCCAAAACTCTATCAGCCTTTTCATTTAAACTCCATCCAAAATCACCAAGATAATCTTCAAATTTTTCCAATTGTTTCAACATAGATTCCAAAACATCGCAACCTTTGTTTAGTGCATTTGCTGTAATTCTATCTTTGTCAGCTTCATTTAGAAAATTATCAATTTTTTTAGTAATCATAATTATCCCTATTATTAA
>CAZAGO010000033.1:0-1756 GCA_964485045.1 Candidatus Woesearchaeota archaeon
TATTAGCATTATCTACTTTTGTTCTAAGATACTTTCTCCCATATTCTAAATATATGTATTTTGCAAGGCGATCTAACTTTTCAGAAACAGGTTTTTCTTTTAAAGATACATAAAGATTAGAATCTCTCCCTCTTCCCCCTCCTATTTCAAAAGGAGAAATTTCCTTTGAATCTTTTGAAAAAAAAACCCAATGAAAAGGATGATGCAAAATACAAATTTGCTCTTCAGATAACCCTGTATCAAGAGAAACCCTTTTTCTTAACCCATTTTCCCAATCGTTTAAAGAAACTGGTTCTTTTTCTGAATAAAATTCAATTATTGCATTTTTTATATAAGAACGAACGAAACCTTCTAAAGTTAAAGGTCTATTTTCTTTTTCTAAATATTCCATCTTTTAAAAGAAATATCTCTCTTTTTAAAAATAAATATAAATTAAAAGAAGTTTTGAAAAGCAAAAATGATTTAAACCAAGAAATTCTTGCTTCAGTAATCTGTTTTAATTTTTAAAGGATATTCTTCGAGAAGAGTATAAATAGGCTCATTTTCTCCTAATTCAGATTTAAATAATTTAAAATTATTAACAGTAAATTCTTTGTTTAAAATAGGAATTTTTTCAAGGTTTGTTATAAACTCTTTCTTATTATTTATTCTCTTGACTCGTGCAATTGTCAAATGGCCCATAAATCTTTTTTCTTTTCTGAATAAACTTTCTAAAGAGGAGTCTATTTGTTCTTGTAAAGATTCGCAATTAAAAACTCTCACCCAAATAATTCTAATTAAAGACTTAGAAAAGAAACCGACCTCTCCTAATTTAACTTTAAATGGAGAATAAAAAACTGTTTTTAAATTAGTTTTAATCCTTTCTAAAGATTTATTATCTACTTCTCCTAAAAATTTCAAAGTTAAATGCAAATTATTTTTTTCTATTTTTTTACCTTCAAAAAAAGGAAGGTTTTTTTGGATTTTTATTATTTCTGAAATAATCTCTTCGGGAAAGTCTATAGAAATAAAAACACGCAAATTATAAAATCTCCGCAAGAATTTTTGCACCAAGAGAAATAGACTGTTCACAATTATCTTTTTCAGAATTTAATTCTACTAAATCAATTGCCTTTAATCCCTTAATTTTTTTAATTCTTTGAAATAAATAAATTATTTGTCTACTTGAAAAACCACCAGGAATGTTTTCACTTGCACAAGGCATAAAAGAAGGATCAAGTGAATTGAAATCAAAAGAAACATATAGGGATTTACCAGAAGAGAATTCCATAACTGAATCACAAGCACTTCCAATGTCTTCTAAAAAAGAGCTTAAAGAAATCATCTTTACTCTTTCACTTTTTAAAAACTCTTTTTCTACTTTAGAAAAATTTCTAGTCCCTACTAAAAGAATATTTTCTGGAGGAAAATCGGAAAGAATTAGTTCTTTTAACCAAGTCTTAGATTTATCTTTTGTTTTTTCATCACAATCTGCACAAGCATCAAAAACAATAAGACAAGGTGCTTTAGTTTCAAGCTTACAATGAAATAAAAAGGCCCTAACGAGTGGAAAAGTTATAGATTGGTCTCCACCCAAAAAAATAGATTTATCTTGTGCATCAAAAATTTCAAGAGCATTTTCATAGATTAACAAATCCTTAGCAGAAGAAGATGTATTATTTACATGTATTTCTTCTAGATTTAAAAAAACACTATCTGTATTTTTTCCTTCTTCATTGTAAGGAAAATCTTTTAATTTTTTAAGAAGAACATTTCC